>DATADT010000242.1:0-1729 GCA_036258355.1 Burkholderiales bacterium | reverse complement strand
CCCCGGGTCTTCCATTCAGAGCAATCTTGAACTCGAAAAAGCGGCGGGAGAGCTGGGCACGACGATCTTCCATCCGGTCGGGACCTGCAAAATGGGAAGCGATCCCATGGCAGTGGTGGACCACGAGCTGCGCGTCCGCGGAGTAGAACGCCTGCGGGTGATCGACGCCTCCATATTCCCCCGCATCACGTCCGGGAATACCAACGCGCCCACCTATGTCATTGCCGAGAAGGGCGCCCGGGCAATCTTGAAACTTTAGAATCCGCCCCCAATCTAAACCCCCGACAAAGGAGAAGAAATTTCCATGAAGCGCATCTTCCTGTTTCTCGCGACGAACATCGCCGTCCTGGTGGTGCTGTCGGTCGTCATCAACATCTTCGGCCTCGACCAGTGGCTGACGGCGGAAGGCATCGACTACGTCGGGCTGCTCGTGTTCTCGGCGGTGATCGGCTTTGCCGGCTCGATCATCTCGCTGCTCATCTCCAAGCCCATGGCGAAGATGAGCACCGGCGCCCGCGTGGTCGACGGCTCGGAAGGCTCGACCGAATACTGGGTGGTCGAAACGGTGCGCAAGCTCTCGCAGAAGGCGGCCATCGGCATGCCGGAAGTCGCGATCTTCGAGGGCGCGCCCAACGCCTTCGCCACCGGCGCGTTCAAGAATTCGGCGCTGGTCGCGGTGTCGACCGGGCTGCTCCAGGCGATGAACAAGGACGAGGTCGAGGCCGTGCTTGGCCACGAGGTCGCGCACATCGCCAACGGCGACATGGTCACGCTCACACTGATTCAGGGCGTGGTGAACACCTTCGTCATCTTCCTCTCGCGCATCATCGGCATGATTGTCGACAAAGCGATCTTCCGCACCGAGCGCGGCGTCGGGCCGGGCTTCTTCATCGCCTCGCTCGTCGCCCAGATCGTGCTCGGCATCCTCGCGTCGATGATCGTCGCCTGGTTCTCGCGCCAGCGCGAGTTCCGCGCCGACCGCGGCTCGTCCGACCTGCTCGGCACGCCGCGGCCGATGATCGCCGCGCTCGCCCGCCTGGGCGGCCTGCAGACCGCGGAGCTCCCGCAGTCGTTCAAGGCGTCGGGCATTGCTCCGGGAGTCTCGAAGCTGGCCGGCCTGTTCTCCAGCCACCCGCCGATCGAGCAGCGCATCGCCGCGCTGCAGGCGCGCGGCTAAGTTATCCGACGACCGGCGCGAGCGCGGCGCCGATGCGCGTCATCTGCTCGGCATTGATCATGCCGCCGAGGAGCCTCTGGAAGCGCTCGTCCTGCACGCCGGAGACGATGTACTGCCAGCGGTAGGCCTTGAGCATGGTGTCGCGCAGGTTCTGCACCTGCTCCTTGTCGAAGGTGCGGCCGCACACGCGCAGGAAATAGTCGGTGTCGGCGGCGGCCTGCGCCTGGAGGATGCCGTCGACCGCGCCGACGAGCTCGATCAGGTCGTTCACCGCCCTGTCCCGCTGCTCCGGAGTGAGCTTCGCGTCCTCTCGCTGCCACTCGAGCTCGTCGAGGATCGCGTGCTGCGACTCCTCTTTCCAGTGGAAGAGGAACACGTCCTTCCAGAGATCGGACAGCTCGGCGTCGGGCTCGATGCTCTTGCGGTAGTGCGCCTGGGTGAAGAGCTCGATGTGGCAAGTGAGCGCGAGCACCGCCCAGGTGCACTTCGACAGCACGGCGCGCGCGACGTCGTTCGGCTGCGGCGCGAAGGTGTAGCCCGGCGGCATGTCGG
>DATADT010000241.1:0-1896 GCA_036258355.1 Burkholderiales bacterium | reverse complement strand
CTACGAGGCCGACGCCACGCTGCGCCACGTGAGCATGACGCTCAAAGCGCTGCCCGGCCCGCTCGGCATCGCGAGCGGCTCAATGCGCTTCGGACGGGAGAGCGCGCGCTATGAAAAGCTGGCGGTGGCGATGCTGGACGCCCGGGCGCTGCTCTCCGGAACGGCCACGATCCAGGGGCCGCGAATCGAGCTTGCCCTCGACCAGGGCGAGCTCGGCGAGAAGGCCATGCGCTGGGCGCTCGAGCTCGCGAAAGCGCCGCCGCGCCTCGAGCTGATAACGCCGCTGCGCTTCGCGGCGCGGCGCATCGCGTGGTCGCCGGACGAGGGGCTGGAAGCCGACGCGCGCATCGACTTCGGCGGCGGTCCCGCGCTCGGGGTCGCGCTAGCGTGGCGGCCCGAGCTGCTGGATGTGCGCCGCCTGACGATCAAGGACGCGCGCAGCGACGCGCTGTTCTCGAGCAGGGTCGCCGACAAGCGCATCGAGGCAAGCTTCACCGGCACGCTGCACGGCGGCAGCATCGCAGCGATGCTGAAAAGCACCCCGGCGGACTCGGGCATCGCCCAAGGCGATTTCCGCGTCACGGTGGACCGGGCGCAGCCACAGAACAGCATCGGCGAAGGACGGCTGCAGATCCAGGCGCTCGACCTCTCTTGGCTTACCGGCAGGAAAGTCCTGATAGACCGCGTGAGCCTGACCGCCTTGCCCGACGGCATGCGCGTCGTCGACGGCCGCTTCGCCGTGGAAGACCAGCGGTTCGAGCTGCGCGGCGAGGGACGGCGCACCCCGCAGGGCCCGGTGATCCACGCGCGGCTCGAGTCTCCCGGGATCGAGCTCGAGCGTCTGCTGCCGCCGCCGGCCGAGAAGCCGGACGCGGCCGCCGAGAAATCCCAACTGTGGCCGCTGCCGGTGACCGGGCGGATCGAGGTGCGTGCCGGGTTCGTCCAGTTCCCGCGCCACCGCATCGAGCCGTTCGACGGCAGCCTCGTCCTCGAAGCGCGGCGCGCGCGGCTCGAGGTGAAGGAAGCGCGTACCTGCGGGCTCTCGTTCCCGATGGAGCTGGAGGCGGTTCCCGACGACCTTACCGCGCGGCTGCATCTCAGCATGCGCGACGAGCCGCTCGCCGATGCGGTCGGCTGCCTCACCGGCGGCAGGGTGGCGATGACCGGCAAGGCCGATCTGCGCGCCGAGCTGCAAACACGCGGGCGGCGCCCCAACCTGGTGCGCAACCTCACTGGCACGGCGCAGGCGGAGGTACGCGACGGCCGCGTCAAGAAATTTGCGCTGATCGGCAACATCCTCGCGTTTCGCGGCATCGTCTCGCGCGAGGACATGGCGAAAGCGGACGGCTTCCCGTACCGCCGCATGATCGCCAAGGGGCATTTCGCCGGCGGCCAGTTCCTCCTCGAGGAGGGTTTCTTCGACAGCAGCGCGGCGCGCCTCGCGGCAACCGGCCACGTCGACCTGCTCGGAGCGAACTCTCGCCTGAGCGTGCTGATCGCCCCGCTTACCACCGTCGAGCGCATCATCGGCGTCATTCCGCTGGTCGGCGGCGTGTTCGGCGGCGCGCTGGTCGCGCTTCCGGTCGCGGTGAACGGCGACATCCGCGACCCGTTCATCGTGCCGCTCGGCCCGCGCGCGATCACCGATCAGCTCCTCGGCATCTTCGAGCGCACGCTCAAGCTGCCGGGGAAGCTGGTGGTGCCGCAGCAGCAGCCGAAACCCTGACTACTTCGCCTTCTTGGCGGCCTCTTTCCTCGCCGGTGCCTGCGCCGCCATCTCGATCGCGAGCGCCTCGGTGTGGGTCACCGAGATGCGGTCGCCGGCGGAGAGCTGGTCGAGCGGCACGTTCTCCGCGACCTTCAGCGACACCGTGTTGCCTTTCGGTCCCCGCACCG
>DATADT010000240.1:0-2568 GCA_036258355.1 Burkholderiales bacterium | reverse complement strand
CCTGATCCGCGCGACCACCAACAACCACATGCGCCCAGCGCACATGCACGCCATCGTCTCGGCACCGGGCTACCAGCAGGTGATCACGCACGTGTTCGTCGAGGGCGATCCGCACCTCGACAGCGACGCGGTGTACGCGGTCAAGAACTCGCTCATCGCCAAGTACAGGAAAGTGAACGATGCGGCCAAGGCGAAGAAGCTCGGCATGCCCAATCCCTTCCTGAGGCTCGACCGGGATTTCCGCCTCTCGGCGGATAAAGGCGTCAAGGCTCGCAAGAAGATCGCCGCCAGCGACGCGCTCGCATGATCTGGCGCGTGCGGCGCGTGCTGACTGGCCATGACGCCGACGGCCGGTCGACCTTCCTCGCCGACGGGATCGCGCCGAACATGAAGGAGATGCCCACTTTCCCCGGCCTCGCGCTCACCGATCTGTGGGAGACGAAAGGCGCGCCGGCGACGAACGCAGGCGACGGCGACGCCGCCGACCGGCCGATCCGGCTCGAGCCACCGAGCAACGGCACGATCCTGCGCATCGTCGAGTTCCCGCCGGACGCCACGCGCCCGAAGGACTCGGACGGCTCGGCAGGATTCAAGGCCATCGGCGCCGGCCATACGCAGGACCGGCACTCGGCCGATCCGATGATGCACAAGACGAGCACCGTGGACTACATCATCGTGCTCAAGGGCGAGATCTACGCGGTGATGGAGACGGGCGAGAAGCTGCTGCGCGCGGGCGACATCCTCGTGCAGCGCGGCACCAAC
The DNA here is from genome assembly GCA_036258355.1 of Burkholderiales bacterium. Taxonomy (GTDB): domain Bacteria; phylum Pseudomonadota; class Gammaproteobacteria; order Burkholderiales; family SG8-39; genus SCGC-AG-212-J23. The sequence continues at coordinate 1,806 of DATADT010000240.1, read as the reverse complement.
CATTCGTGGAGCGTGCGCGGCACCGAGCCGTGCATCGTCGCGGCGGTGCTGGTGAGCGCGCAACCGGTGGGCGCCAGGAAAAAAGCCGCCAAGAGCAAAAAGAAGAAAAAGAAGAAGTGAACCCCGCGACCGTTGGCGTCATCGGGCTCGGCATCATGGGCTCTGCGATGTCGGGCAATCTGGTCAAGGCGGGCTACGGGGTCCAGGGTTACGACATCGTGGCCTCGCGCCGCGGGGCGTTCAGGCGCGCGGGCGGCAAGCCCGTGAATTCGATTTCCCGAATCACCGCGCCCGTCGTCATCACCTCGCTTCCGAGCGCCGAAGCCCTGCACGCCGTTTCCCGCGAGATAAGACGCAAGTGCATCGTCGTGGAAACCAGCACGCTGCCGGTCGAGGAAAAAGCGAAAGCGCGGGATGTGCTGAAGCGAAAGGGCATCACGCTTCTCGACTGCCCGCTTTCCGGAACCGGCGCGCAGGCGCGCGTCAAGGACCTCGTCGTTTATGCGAGCGGGGACAGAAAGGCATTCGAAAAGGCAAGCGCGGTGTTCCCCGGATTCTCGAGGGCGAACTTCTACCTGGGAGAATTCGGAAACGGCAGCCGGATGAAGTTCGTCGCCAACCTGCTGGTTGCCATCCATAACGTGGCGGCGGCCGAGGCGTTCGTGCTCGGAATGAAGGCCGGTCTCTCGCCGGAGATGATCTTCGAGGTAATCGGCGCCGGCGCCGGCACGTCCCGGATGTTCCAGGTACGCGGCCCGCAGATGGTGCGCGGCCGCTACCGCGACGCGACGATGAAGGTCGAGGTGTGGCAGAAGGACATGAAGATCATCGGGGAATTCGCTGCCGCGCTCGGCGTGCCGACGCCGCTCTTCAACGCGTCGGCGCCGGTCTACAACGCGGCCATGGCGCTCGGTTACGCCAGGGAAGACACCGCGAGCGTCTGTTCGGTGCTGGAGCGCATGGCAGGGCTGCGCCGGCCGCTTCGCCGCCTCTAGTGCGAGCCTGGCTGAAGGAGGCGGCATGGAAGGCCGGCGTGCCGCTCGCGGGCTGCGCGCTCCTCGCCGCCACCTGGGGACGGCCGCTTGGCTGGCTTCTCGCCTCGCTGGTGGCGGTAGCGCTCGTCGCCGTGGTCATCGTCGCGGTCCACCATGCGGAAGTGGTGGCGCTGCGCGTCGGCGAGCCTTTGGGCACGCTGGTTCTCGCGCTCGCGGTCACGGTGATCGAGTCGGGGCTGATCCTCTCGATCATGCTCTCGGGCGGGGCGAGCACGAGCGCGCTCGCGCGCGACACCGTGTTCGCCACCGTCATGATCGTGTGCAACGGCGTGGTGGGCCTCTGCCTGCTGCTGGGCGCGGTCCGGCACCATGTCCTCGCCTTTCGCGTCGAAGGAACGAACCAGGCGCTCTCGGTGCTCGCCGCGCTCGTGACGCTTACCCTTGTGGTGCCTTCCTTCACCACCACGGTGCCCGGGCCGGCTTATTCGCCGGGGCAGCTCGCGTTCGCCGGCGCGGCGTCGCTCACCCTGTACGCCGTGTTCGTCTTCGTGCAAACGGTGCGGCATCGCGATTACTTCCTGCCGGTCGGCGCCGAAGCCGACGGGCATGCCGCGCCGCCCGCAGCGCCGGTGGCATGGGCGAGCTTCGCATTGCTCCTCGCCTCGCTGGTGGCGGTCGTCGGCCTCGCCAAGGTGCTCTCGCCGAGCATCCAGTCGGCGGTCGAAGCCGCGTCCGCGCCCGCCGCGGTGCTCGGCATCGTGATCGCGCTCATCGTGCTTCTCCCCGAGACCATGGCGGCGGTGCGCACGGC
>DATADT010000239.1:0-2481 GCA_036258355.1 Burkholderiales bacterium | reverse complement strand
GGGCACCCGTTCTTCATGGGAGTGCAGTTCCATCCCGAGTTCACCTCGACCCCGCGGCACGGCCACCCGCTGTTCAAGGCCTTCATCAGCGCGGCGCTGCGGCACCGCGCCGGCTCCAAGCTGAGGGTCGTGGCCGCGTAGCCGGTCAACTGAGGCCCTAATGCGCCTTTGCGGCTTCGACGTCGGCCTCGACCGGCCGCTATTTCTCATCGCGGGTCCGGATACGCTCGAGAGCGAGCAGCTTTGCCTCGACGTCGCGGGAAAGCTCAAGGAGCACACCGCGAAGCTCGGCATGCCGTACATCTTCAAGGGCTCGTTCGACAAGGCGAACCGCAGCTCCGGCAAGAGCTATCGAGGACCCGGGATGGACGAGGGTTTGCGCATCCTCGAATCGGTCAAGAAAAGAATTGGTGTTCCCGTGTTGACCGACGTGCATGAAGATACGCCGATGAAAGAAGTGGCCGCGGTGGTGGACGTGATCCAGACCCCGGCCTTTCTCTGCCGCCAGACCAACTTCATCCGCAACGCCGCCGCGCAGGGCAAGCCGCTCAACATCAAGAAAGGCCAGTTCCTCTCGCCATGGGAGATGAAGAACGTAGTCGAGAAGGCGGCGAGCACCGGCAACAAGCAGATCCTCGTGTGCGAGCGCGGCTTCAGCTTCGGCTACAACAACCTCGTCGTCGACATGCGCGGCCTTGCGGCGATGCGCGAAACCGGCTGCCCGGTGGTGTTCGACGGCACGCACTCGGTGCAGCTGCCGGGCGGGCAGGGAACGTCCTCGGGCGGACAGCGCGAGTTCATACCGGTGCTCGTCCGCGCTGCGGTCGGTGCCGGGGTGGCGGGTGTGTTCATGGAGACGCATCCGAAGCCCGACGAGGCGCTGTGCGACGGGCCCAATTCCTGGCCGCTCGGCCTGATGCCCGAGTTGCTCGATACGCTTGTCGAGCTCGACCGCCTGGTGAAGCGCAAAGGTTTCGTGGAGGAGAGAGTGAAGACGTAATGAGCTCCGTCGTCGACGTGGTGGCAAGGGAGATCCTGGACTCGCGCGGCAACCCGACCGTGGAAGCGGACGTCCTGCTCGAGTCCGGGGTGATGGGGCGCGCCGCGGTGCCCTCGGGCGCATCGACTGGCAGCCGCGAAGCGGTCGAGCTGCGCGACGGCGACAAGGGTCGCTACGGCGGCAAGGGCGTGCTGAAGGCGGTGGAGTTCGTGAACACCGAGATCTCGGAGGCCATCGTCGGCCTCGACGCAACCGAGCAGGCGTTCGTCGACAAGACGCTGATCGAGCTCGACGGCACCGAGAACAAGTCGCGCCTGGGCGCGAACGCGATCCTCGCGGTGTCGATGGCCGTGGCCAAGGGCGCCGCCGAGGAATCGGGGCTCCCGCTCTATCGCTACCTCGGCGGCTCCGGCGCGATGAAGATGCCGGTCCCGATGATGAACGTGGTGAATGGCGGGGCGCACGCGAACAACAACCTCGACTTCCAGGAGTTCATGATCGTGCCGGTCGGGGCGCAGTCGTTCCGCGAAGCGCTGCGCTGCGGGGCGGAGGTTTTTCAATCACTAAAGAGAATTATTGATTCCAAGGGGATGTCGACCGCCGTCGGCGATGAGGGGGGCTTCGCGCCCAACCTGCCGAGCCATGCCGCCGCCATGGAGATGATCATGGACGCGGTCGGCCGCGCCGGCTACGCGGCCGGCCAGGATGTGGTGCTCGCGCTCGATTGCGCGGCTTCGGAGTTCTACCGCGAGGGCAAATACGTGCTCGAGTCCGAGAGAAAGACGCTCGGCTCGGCGGAGTTCGCCGACTACCTGGCCGAGCTCGCGTCGCGCTATCCGATCGTGTCGATCGAGGACGGCATGGCGGAGAGCGACTGGGAGGGCTGGAAACGGCTCACCGACAAGCTGAGCGCGAAGCTGCAGCTCGTGGGCGACGATCTCTTCGTCACCAACACGCGCATCCTGCGCGAAGGCATCCGCCAGGGCGTGGCGAACGCCGTGCTGATCAAGGTAAACCAGATCGGCACGCTGACCGAGACCTTCGCCGCGATCGAGCTCGCGAAGCGCTCGGGCTACGGCACGGTGATCTCGCACCGCTCGGGCGAGACGGAGGACACCACCATCGCCGACATCGCGGTCGGCTCGAACGCGCTGCAGATCAAGACCGGGTCGCTGTCGCGCTCCGACCGGGTCGCCAAGTACAACCAGCTCCTGCGCATCGAGGAGGACCTCGGCGACTCGGTGAGCTATCCCGGGCGCGAGGCGTTTCGAGGGATGAAATGAGGGCCGGGTGAGGATCCTGGGGGCCTTCCTCGTCGCCCTGATTGTGCTCATCCAGTATCCGCTCTGGCTGGGCAAGGGTGGATGGCTCCGCGCCTGGGAGATGGACCGGCAGGTCGAGGCGCAGCAGGCGAAGAACCGCCAGCTCGAGATCCGCAATGCCGGGCTCGCCGCCGAAGTGAAAGACCTCCAGCAGGGCAC
>DATADT010000238.1:0-4641 GCA_036258355.1 Burkholderiales bacterium | reverse complement strand
TCCTTGAACACGGCGTGGCGCCCGGCCTTGGTGAGCTTGATCTGGAGCTGCTTGTAATAGAACCGGTAAGGGCTGTTCTCGTCGTGGCGGCCGTAGGAAGCCGCGACCTTGTCGTCGTCGGCGACGAACACGGTGCGCGCGACGCGCCACTCGGCCGGGTCGGGCTTCACGCCGACCTTGGTCTTGCCCTCGGCGTAGTTCGCCCAGTGCGTCTTCAGCCAGTGCGGCAGCAGGAAGTTGGCCGACAGCGGATGGAAGTCGCGCTCGCCCATCAGCACCACGCCCTTGGAGAACGGCGCGACCACGGTGCCGACGATCTCGGGCCGCGGCTTCTGGTAGGGCCTGGGCATGATGCCGACGCCGGTCTCGAGGTGCATGGTCTTCTTGGTCGTCACCTTGAAGCGGTTGCCCGGCAAATCGATCTCGTAGGGCGGCTCGCGCGACCAGATCTCGAGGATGACGTCGATCGCCTCGGAGAACATCTTGTTGCGGTCTTCGTCCAGGATGCCGAGCGCCTCGGCGTCGGACACCAGCGCCCCCGGGCTCACGCCGAGGATGAAGCGGCCCTCGGCGAGGTGGTCGAACATCGCCGCGTTGGCCGCCACCACCGTCGGGTGGATCTGCGACAGGTTGCAGGTGCCGCTCGCGAGCTTGATGCGCTTGGTCGCGTGGATGAGCGTCGCGAGGAAGAGCAGCGAGTTGGTGATGTTCTCGGCCTTGTCGGTGAGGTGCTCGCCGATGAACGCGTCGTGGTAGCCGAGCTGGTCGGCGAGGATGACGGTGTCGCGGTCCTCCTTCAGCGTTTCCGTGTGGCTGCGGTGCAGGGGATGCACCGGCATCATGAAAATTCCAAGCCTCATCGACGGCCTCCGGGCGAAGCCGCCAATGATACTTCAGTGCGTCAGGCGCTCGACCAAGGCCGCGTTGGGGCAGAAGCTCCGGTAGGTGGTAGGCGACCCGGATTCCAGCCACTCGCGGCAGGAGCCGGTCACCGTGCAGGTGACGCAGCTGCGCTCGGCGAGCGCGATCTCCTGCGTCGCCTCGGCTTCAGCCAGGCGCTCGGGATCGACGCCCGCGCGGTACAGCGTGCGCGCGAGCGGCGAAGGCACTTGCTGCTCCCACGCGCGCAGCCACGTCTCGAGCGCGTAGTACGCGGCAACGATGAATACGGTACCGCCGAGCGCGATCGTGGCGATCGACTCCAGGCTCACCGCCGCTCCAGCTTCTTGAAGTACGCCACGTTCGGGCAGAACCGATCGAGCCCTTCGCGCGAGCCCGAAGCGAGCCATTCATGGCAGGCATCCACGCTCGGGCACAGCGTGCAGCGCCGGAGCGCGAGCGCCATGCCGCGCGGCTCATCCGCAGCGGCCTCCGCGGGTGCAAGGCCGACGCGGTGCATCACGCGCCAGATTTCGAGCTCGCCGGATCGGGCGGCCATTCTCCTGCTGAGCGCATAAAGCGCCGGTAGCACGGCCGCGAGCAGGAGGACGAGTAGAGCGAGAAAGATGTAGGTTTCCATGGAAGGACGCTATACCCACGGCGCGGCAGCGCCTTGACATTCGTCAAACCTTATACTGGATTGCAATGCAGCAATCCCTGGTGCCCGCGACGCTCGCATTCCACGACGGCACGCCGTACTCCGCGGCCTACGGCGACGTCTACCACAGCGCCGCCGGCGGCCCGGCGCAGGCCCGCCACGTGTTCCTCGGCGGCAATTCGCTCCCCGGCCGCTGGGCCGGGCGCAACCGCTTCGTCATCCTCGAGACCGGCTTCGGCTTCGGCCTCAACTTCCTTGCGACCTGGCAGGCGTGGCGGCGAGACCCGCAGCGCTGCGCACGCCTGCACTACGTCGCAATCGAGAAGCATCCATTCACGGAAGCAGACCTGAAGGTCGCTCACGACCACTATCCCGAGTTCGCCCGTGAGGCAGCGGAGCTGCATGCGCGCTGGCCGGTGCTCGTGCCCGGAGCGCACCGCATGGAGCTCGACGGCGGCCGCGTCGTCCTTACGCTCTTCTTCTCGGACGTTGCAATCGCCCGCGACTTGCGCCTTGCCGCGGACGCGTTCTATCTCGACGGGTTCGCGCCGGCGAAGAATCCCGACATGTGGTCGCCGCAGCTCATGCGAGCGCTCTCGCGCCACGCCGCACCGGGCGCAACCGCGGCTACGTGGAGCGTCGCCGCCGCAGTGCGCCATGCCCTCGAAGCCACGGGCTTTGCCGTCGCGAAGCGGCCGGGGTTCGGCGACAAGAAGGAGATGCTCACTGCCGCTTGCACCAGAAGTCGGCCGATCGATTCACCCTTTGAGAGACGAGCTGCCGTCATAGGCGCGGGCGTCGCGGGTGCTGCGGTCTGCGAGCGTTTGTGCGCGCGGGGCTGGGAGGTCGAAGTTTACGAGCGGCATGGCGCTGCGGCGCAGGAGGCATCGGGCAATCACGCCGGCGCGTTCCATCCCATCGTCACGCCCGACGACAGCGTTTTTGCACGGCTTACACGGGCAGGTTTTCTGTTTTCCCTCTCGTCCTGGAAGAATTTTTCTGAAATTCGGTGGGATCCGTGCGGCGTGCTGCAGCTCGCGCGCGACGCGAAAGAGGAAGCTTCGCAGCGCGCGTCGATCGCCGCGCTCGCGCTACCTCCCGGGTACGCGCAGTACGTGACGCGCGAGGAGGCCTCCGCCCACGCCGGCGTGCCGGTCGCCGCGCCCGGGCTGTGGTTCCCGCAGGCGGGATGGATCCGCCCGCAGTCGCTCGTCCATGCACTGCTCGAAGCCTGCGGGAATGGATTGAAAAGATGTTTTGCGACCGAGGTGTCGCATCTGCCGAAAACTCCTGTAGTCGTCCTCGCGAATTCCTCGGCGGCGCCCAAGCTGCATGCGGTGCCGCACTTGCGCCTGCGCAAGGTACGCGGGCAGGTCACGCACGTGCCTGCCGGCGAGATCGACGCGCCGCGGGTCGTGGTTCTTCGCGGCGGCATGGTGCTGCCGCCAGTCGACGGGGTGTGCGTGGTCGGCGCGAGCTACGACATCGATGATGAGGATGCCTCGCCGCGCGCCGAGAGCGATACCGGCAACCTGGAGCGGTTGGAGAAGATGCTCGGAGTCAGGCCGCAAGTTTCCACACAACTGCAAAACCGGGTTGCCTTCCGTTCAGTCGCGCCGGACCGGCTGCCGGTGGCGGGAAAAATCGACGAAGGAATCTACGGCGCGTTCGCGTACGGCTCGCGCGGGCTCATCTGGGCTGCGCTCGCCGCGGAGCTGATCGCATCGCAGCTCGAAGGCGAGCCGCTGCCGATCGAGGGAAAGCTTGCCGACGCCATGAGTCCGCTGCGCTTTGCTAGCCGCGCAGTATCGCGGGGCTCGCGTCCTTCACGTCCCTGACGCCGCAGAGCGCCATGCTGACGTCGAGCTCGGCGCGGATGATTTCGAGCGCCCGCGTGACTCCCGCCTCGCCCATGGCGCCCAGGCCGTAGGCGAAAGCGCGGCCGATGAGCGTCGCGTCCGCGCCGAGCGCGAGCGCCTTGAGCACGTCCTGGCCGCTGCGGATGCCGCCGTCGAACCACACTTCGGTCTTCCCTTGTACCGCGTCGACCACTTCGGGGAGCGCGCGAATCGAGGAAATCGTGCTGTCGAGCTGGCGGCCACCGTGGTTCGAGACCACGATCGCATCGACGCCCGAGGCGGCGGCGATCTTCGCGTCCTCGGCGTCGAGGATGCCCTTGAGGACGAGCTTCCCGCCCCAGAGCTTCTTCACCCACTCCACGTCCTTCCAGGACAGCGTGGGATCGAACTGGCCCGCGATCCATTGCGACAGCGTCGTTAGGCTCTTCGCGTCCGGGATGCGGCCTTCGAGGTTGCCGAAAGACTTTCGCTTGCTGCGCAGCACGTTGAACGCCCAACCTGGTTTTCTCAAGATATCGAACGCCGTGCCCAGCGTGAGCCGCGGGGGAACGGTCAAGCCGTTCTTCAGGTCGCGGTGGCGCTGGCCCTGGACCTGGAGGTCGAGTGTAAGGACGAGCGCCGAGCACTTCGCCGCCCGGGCGCGCTCGATCAGCGAGGCGGCGAAGCCGCGGTCGCGCATCACATAGAGCTGGAACCAGAAAGGCTTCTCCACCGCGCCGGCAACGTCTTCGATCGAGCAGATCGACATGGTCGACAGGGTGAACGGCACGCCGAAGCGCTGGGCTGCGCGCGCGGCGAGGATCTCGCCGTCCGCCCAGTTAAGCCCGGTGAGGCCGACCGGCGCAAGCGCCACGGGCATGGCGAATTCTTCTCCCAGCATGGCGGCGCGTGTCGAGCGCCGGTCGACGTCGATGCCGACGCGCTGGCGCAGCGCGATCGACTCGAGGTCGGCGCGGTTCACCCGCAGCGTGCACTCGGCGTAGGAGCCGCGATCGACGTACTCGAAGACGGCGCGCGCAACGCGTTTTTTCGCCAGCTCGCGCAAGTCCTCGATGCACGTTACAACCGGCATGGCGGCCGATTCTACACGCTGTAAAATGAGCCGCAGATGCCCGCGACCGACGAACCGAAGAGCCCGATCCAGGTCATCGACCGCATGATGCGGCTGCTCGACGTGCTTGCGCAGCACCCGGAGCCGCTCGGCCTCAAGCAGATCTCGCAGTACACGGGGCTCCATCCTTCCAC
>DATADT010000237.1:0-6943 GCA_036258355.1 Burkholderiales bacterium | reverse complement strand
CTGCCGCAGCGGCCGCCCGGGTTCTGCGTCGGCTGCCCGGAGCGGCCGGTGTTCTCGGCGATGAAAGTACTCGAGAAGGAAAGCGGCAAGTTCCACCTCTCGGCCGACATCGGCTGCCATCTTTTCTCGACGCTGCCGCCTTTCGACATTGGTAACACGGTGCTCGGCTACGGCCTCGGCCTTGCCTCGAACTCCGCGGTGAATCCGATGTTCGGCAAGCGAACCGTGACGATGATGGGCGACGGCGGCTTCTGGCATAACGGCCTCACCTCGGGGATCGCCAACGCGGTGTTCAACAAGAACGACGGCATCCTCGTCATCATGAAGAACGGCTACAGCTCCGCGACCGGGACGCAGGAGCTGCCCTCCTCGCCGCAGCACAGCGAGCACAAGGCGCCCGATATGAGCATGGAGCGCGCGCTGGAAGGCATCGGGGTGGGCTGGGTCAAGACCGTCGACAACTATCGCGTCGGCGAGGTCGCGAAGACTCTGAAGGAAGCGATGACCACCGATTACCCGGGCCTCAAGGTGATCATCGCCGAGGGCGAATGCCAGCTCGAGCGGCAGCGAAAGCTGCGTCCCGTGGTCGCAAAAAATCTCTCTGAAGGAAAAAGGACCGTACGCGTCAAATACGGCGTCGACGAGGACACGTGCACGGGCGATCACTCGTGCATCCGTCTCTCGGGCTGCCCGACGCTCACCATCAAGGACAACCCCGATCCGCTGCGGCGCGACCCGGTCGCCACGGTCATCGACGGCTGCGTCGGCTGCGGCCTGTGCGGCGAGAACGCCCACGCCGCCGTCCTGTGTCCGTCCTTCTATCGAGCGGAAGTGATTCAAAACCCCACCTGGTGGGACAAGCTTTGGAACGCCAGTTCACCAAGGAAATAGAGTCGCTTCGCCTGGGCGACGGGGAAACCTTCCACGGCGAAGGCATCCTCGCGGTCACCAAGGCGCTGCTGCAGTCCGGCGTGTCGTACGTCGGCGGCTACCAGGGCGCGCCCGTTTCGCACCTGCTCGACGTCATGGTGCAGGCCAAGGACTACCTCGACGAGCTCGGCGTGCACGTCGAGGCGTGCACGAGCGAGGCGTCGGCGGCGGCTATGCTCGGCGCGTCGATCAACTATCCGGCGCGCGGCGCCGTCACCTGGAAGTCCATCGTCGGCACCAACGTGGCGGCCGACGCGCTTTCGTACCTCGCGAGCGCCGGCGTGATGGGTGGAACGCTCATCGTGCTGGGTGAGGACTATGGCGAGGGCGGCGTGGTGGCGCAGGAGCGCAGCCACGCGTTCGCCATGAAATCGCTGATGTGGCTCCTTGACCCGCGCCCCAACCTCGTCACCATCGCCGGCATGGTGGAGCGCGGCTTCGAGCTCTCGGAGGCTTCGAATACGCCGGTGATGATGGAGCTGCGCATCCGGGCCTGCCACGTACGGGGCTCTTTCAAGGCAAAGCGAAATCTCGCCCCCGCCGTCTCGACTCGCAACAAGCTCGAAGGTCCGCCCGAGGAGTTCATTTACGACCGCCTGGCGCATCCGCCCGCCATTTTCCGCCAGGAAAAGCTCAAGTCCGACGTGCGGCTGCCAGCGGCACGAAGATTTGTGCTTGAAAAGCGCTTGAATGAGACCTTTCCGGGGTCCGAGAACGTCGGCGTGATCGTGCAGGGCGGGCTCTACAACGGCCTGATGCGCGCGCTGCGCATCCTCGGCCTCGCCGACGCGTTCGGCTCAAGCCGCTTGCCGATCCTCGCGCTGAACGTCGTGTATCCGCTGGCGCCGGAGGAGATCGTCGAATTCTCGAAAGACAAAGCCGCGGTCCTCGTGCTCGAGGAAGGTCAGCCGGAATTCATCGAGCAGGAGATCGCCACTTGCCTGCGCCGCGCCGACGTGCCGGCGAAGCTGCACGGCAAGGACTGCATGCACATGGCGGGCGAGTACAACGTCGAGTCGCTGGTGCGCGGGCTGGCGCGCTTCCTCGCGCAACATGCGCCGCATCTCGACACCTCGGCCGGTTCTTCCTGGCTGGACTCCATTGAACAGTCAAAGGAGAAGGCGGCGTCGTTCCTCGGCGCCCTGCCCGCGCGCCCGCCGACCTTCTGCGTCGGTTGCCCGGAGCGCCCGGTGTTCTCGGCGATGAAGCTCGTAGCGAAGGATATCGGCCGGCCGCACGTGTCGATGGACGTCGGCTGCCACGCGTTCGCGAGCTTCGAGCCTTTCTCGCAGGGCAACACCCTCCTCGGCTACGGCATGAGCCTCGCCGCCGCAGCGGGCGTCGCGCCGATGCAGGCTAAGCGGGCCGTGGCCGTGATGGGTGACGGCGGCTTCTGGCACAACGGACTGCTCTCGGGTGTCGCTTCCAACCTCATGAACAAGGGCGACGGCGTCCTTGTCATCATGAAGAACGGGTATGCCTCGGCCACGGGCACGCAGGAGCTACTTTCCTCCCCGCCCGAGGAGGCACGCATGGTGGCGGTCGGCCAAAGCGCGGCCGGCGCCGACCGCACGATCGAGAACACGCTCGCCGGCCTGGGCGTGAAGTGGCTGCGCACGGTGAACAACTACGACGTGGCCGCGATGGCGAAGACCTACCGGGAGGCGATGACCACACCGGAGAAGGGCCTCAAGGTGATCGTCGCCGAGGGCGAGTGCCAGCTCGAGCGACAGAGAAGACTGAAACCGGAAACGGCAAAGCGGCTCTCCCAGGGCGAACGTACCGTAAGGGTCAAGTACGGCGTGGACGAGGACACGTGCACTGGCGACCACTCGTGCATCCGGCTTTCGGGCTGCCCGACGCTCACGGTCAAAGACAACCCGGATCCGCTGCGGCGCGATCCGGTAGCGACGGTGATCGACGGCTGCGTCGGCTGTGGGCTGTGAGGCGAGAACGCGCACGCCGCGGTGCTCTGCCCATCGTTCTACCGTGCGGAAGTCATTCAGAACCCGTCGGTGTGGGACAGGCTCCTGCAGAAGCTATGAACCTTCCGGATCGCCCGATCACGATCCTGATCGCCGCGCTCGGCGGCGAAGGCGGCGGCGTGATGGCCGACTGGCTGATGGAAGCGGCAACGCAGACCGGCTTCCCGGCACAGGCGACCTCGATCCCGGGCGTCGCCCAGCGCACCGGCGCCACCACGTATTACCTGGAGATTTTCCCCGTCGGCAGAAAGGCCCTGAACGGGAAAGAGCCGGTGCTTTCGCTCACGCCGAGCCCGGGCAACGTCGACGTGATGGTCGCTTCCGAGCTCATCGAGGCGGGGCGCGCAATGCTGAACGGGTTCGTGAGCCCGGAGCGCACCACGCTGATCGCCTCGACCCACCGCATTTACGCCACGGTGGAGAAGATGCAGATGGCCGATGGCCGCTTCGACTCGGGCCGCGTGCTCGAGGCAGCGGAGAAGCTTGCGAAGCGCGCCGTGCTCTTCGACATGCACAAGCTCGCGCAGGAAAGCGGCACCGTAATCAACGCCGTGCTCTTCGGCGCCATGGCGGGAAGCGGCGTGCTGCCGCTCTCGCGCGAAGCCTGCGAGCAGGCGATCCGCCGCGGCGGCCGCGGCGCGGAGGCAAGCCTGCGCGGCTTCGCCGCCGGCTACGACATCGCCGCGCGCGAGCGCCCCGCCCCGGCGGCGGAGCCGCCGCCGAAGCGGGCGAGCGAGCTTAGTGAAGTGATGAAACTTGCGGTGGAGAGGTTGAAGGATTATCAGGGGGACGGCTACGTCGGGCTGTATCGCAAGCGAATGGAGCCGTTCCTCAAGGGAGACCGGCAACTCGCCGCCGAGGTGGCCCGTCACCTCGCGCTGTGGATGGCGTACGAGGACATCATTCGCGTCGCGGACCTGAAGACGCGCGCTTCGCGCTTCGAGCGGGTGCGAAAGGAAGTCGGCGCGAAGCCCGGGGAGCCGGTGGTGGTCATCGACTACCTGAAGCCCGGCATCGAGGAGTTCGCTTCCGTCCTGCCCCACTCTCTCGGGAAGAAGCTCGTTGCCTGGGCCGAGCGCCGCGGAAAGCTGGACGCCTACAACGTCGGCATGCACATCCGGACCTCGGGCGTATTCGGCTACCTGCTCGTGCGCAGCCTCGCCTGGCTGCGCCCGTTCCGGCCGATGAGCTATCGCTACAAGGAGGAACAGCAGCTGATCGAGCGCTGGCTCGCCTTGATCGCCGACGCGGCGAAACGCGACATCGCGCTGGCACGCGAGATCGCGGAGTGCGCGCGCCTCATCAAGGGCTATGGCGAGACACACCGGCGCGGCAAGGCAAACTTCCTCGCCATCCTCGACGCGCTGGTCGAGAACCCGGCCACCGCTGACGCGCGCGAGCAGGCAGCGGCCATCCGCAAGGCGCGCGAAGCGGCGCTCGCCGACCCCGACGGCCAGGCGCTCGGCAAGCAGCTCGGCAAGCCGGTCGTCTGGCTCAAGCAGGTCACCCGCACGTAAAATCCCTTCTTTACGAAAGAATTTGCCATGGCCAGCGTCCCCCAGCCCAGCATCGGATCCGCGCGGCAGGAGCTCTACCGCCGCATGGACAGGAACAACCTCGCGCCTCTCTGGGAGGTGCTGCACAACCTCATTCCGAACGAGCCGTCGACGCCGTGCAAGCCGGCGCTGTGGAAGTACCGCGACGCGCGGCCTTATCTCATGGAGGCGGGCAAGCTGATCACCGCCAAGGAAGCGATCCGCCGCGTGCTGATCCTCGAGAACCCGGGGATGCGGGGCGAATCGTGCATCACGCAAAGCCTCTATGCCGGGCTGCAGCTCATTCTGCCCGGCGAGATCGCACCCAGCCACCGCCACTCTCAGTCCGCGCTGCGCTTCATCGTCGAAGGCTCGGGCGCCTACACCGCGGTGGACGGCGAGCGGACCACGATGCGCCCCGGCGACTTCATCATCACCCCGTCCTGGACCTGGCACGACCACGGCAACCCGGGCAACGAGCCGGTGGTCTGGATGGACGGCCTCGACATCCGCATCGTGCAGACCTTCGCCGCGCAGTTCCACGAGGTCTACTCCGAGGACGTGCAGCCGGTCTCGCGCAGCGAAGGCTCGTCGGCCGCGCGCTTCGGGCAGGGCCTGGTGCCGCTCGGCGCGCCCGCGCCCTTCGGCAAGACCTCGCCGATCTTCAACTACCCGTACGAGCGCAGCCGCGACTCGCTCGCCAGGATCGCGCGCGACCAGGCACCGGACGCGTGCCACGGCTGGAAGATGGAGTTCATCAACCCGCTCACCGGTGGGCATGCCATGCCCACCATCGCGGCGTTCATCCAGCTCCTGCCCGACGGATTCAAGACGGATCCCTACCGCTGCACTGACGGCACGGTGTTCTCGGTAGTCGAGGGGACGGGCAGCGCGCTCGTCGGCGGCGAGAAGCTCGACTTCGAGCCGCGCGACACCTTCGTCGTGCCGTCTTGGTTTCCTCTTCAGATTGAAACCAACGCCGAAGTGGTGCTCTTCTCCTTTTCCGACCGGCCCGGCCAGGAAGCGATGGGGCTCTGGAGAGAAAAGCGGGGATGAACGCCCCGGACAAGCTGTCCCTCAGCCAGCTATACAACAACCGCGAGCTGGTCCCCGATCATCCGCAGTACCTTGCCCGCTGGGCGGAGCTTTCCGCGCGCGCCCGCAACACCATGACCTGCTACCTCGACCGCCGCTACGGCGAGGCGCCGGGCGAGACGGTCGACATCTTCCCGGCGCGCAAGGGCGACGGCAGCTGCATGATGTTCATCCACGGCGGCTACTGGCGCGCGCTGGATAAGAAGGACTTCTCCTTCCTCGCGCCGGCCTGGGTCGATGCCGGCGTGTCGCTCGCGGTAGTCAACTACGATCTCTGCCCGCGAGTGACGATGGAGGAGATCGTGCGCCAGATGCTGCGCGCGAGCCGCTGGCTGTGGCTCCACGCCGAGGAGTTCGGGATGGACCAGGACCGTCTCTATGTGGCGGGCCACTCGGCCGGCGGGCACCTTACGGCGATGCTGATGTGCGCGATCTGGCCGGCGTTCGACCGTGCGCTTCCGAAGGACCTGTGGAAGGGCGGCCTCGCGATCAGCGGGCTCTATGACTTGCGGCCGCTCCTCGAAGTCGAATGGCTTAACGTCGACCTGCGCCTCGACGAAGCTGCCGCGCTCAAGCTTTCGCCCGGCTTCCTGCCCCCGGCCACGCGCGCCCCGGTGATGACCTGCGTCGGCGGACACGAGTCGAGCGAGTTCCTGCGGCAGAATGCGCTCCTCGGCAGCCGCTGGCGCGCGGCCTTCGCCGGCGACATCCCCATGCCCGGCAGGCACCATTTCTCGGTCATCGACGGCCTCGCCGACCAGAAGAGCGCGCTCTTCGCCGGCGCGCGCCGCCTCATGAAGCTCGACCAATGAACGAATACCTCGCCCCCGGCCGTTACATCGACAGCGCACATCCGGCCGTTCAGAAATTCTCCCGGAAAAATTGTTCTGAAGGCTCGGACCGCGAGCGCGCGGTATCCCTCTATTACGCGGTGCGCGACAAGATCCGCTACAACCCGTTCCTCGATTTCGCCGATCGCGACGTGTTCCGCGCCTCGGCGGTGCTCGAGGCGGGCCAGGGATTCTGCGTGGGCAAGGCGTCGCTGCTCGCCGCATGCGCGCGCGCCGCGGGAATCGAAGCCCGCGTCGGTTTCGCCGACGTGAAGAACCATCTCACCACGCCGCGCCTCGCCGAGACGATGGGCAGCGATCTGTTCGTCTACCACGGCTACACCGAGATGCGCATCGACGGAAAATGGGTGAAGGCCACACCGGCCTTCAACCTCGCGCTGTGCACGCGCTTCCGTGTCAAGCCGCTCGAGTTCGACGGCCGCGAGGACTCGATCTTCCACCCGTTCGACGAGGACGATCGCCGCCACATGGAGTACCTGCGCGACCGCGGCGTCTACGCCGACGTGCCGGTCGACGAGATCCAGAAGACTTTTCGCGAGACCTATCC
>DATADT010000236.1:0-2616 GCA_036258355.1 Burkholderiales bacterium | reverse complement strand
ACCTTGGCAAAGCGCGCGACTGCGTGGGTGGTGGCTTCGGCGCGATGCGCGGTGCCGAAGGCGTCGTTCACGTAGACATCGCAGAGCGCGGCGATCTTGCGCGCGAGCGCTTCGTCGTCCTTCTTCTCGCCCTTGTTGACCCGGCAGTTCTCGAGCATGACCACCTGGCCCGGCTTGACGTCCACGCCGTTCACCCAGTCCCGGACGAGAGGCACTTCCTGCTTCAAAAGTTCTGCAAGCCGCTTGGCGACGGGTGAAAGAGAATCCTCGGGCCTGAGCTCGCCTTCGGTAGGGCGGCCGAGGTGCGAGGTGACCATGACGGCCGCGCCTTGATCGAGCGCGTACTTGATGCCCGGCACCGAGGCGCGGATGCGCGTGTCGTCCGTGATGCGGCCGTCCTCGATCGGCACGTTGAGGTCGCAGCGGATGAACACCCGCTTTCCGCGCAGGTCCACATCCGACATCCGTTTGAACTTCATTACTTCGCGGCTACGGCTCCCACTTCCGCAAGAACCGCCGCGACGTCCAGCATCCGGTTCGAGAAGCCCCACTCGTTGTCGTACCAGGAGGACACCTTGACGAGCGTGCCGTCGGAGACGCGGGTGAGGGTGGAGTCGAAGATCGAGCTCGCCGGGTTATGGTTGAAGTCGGACGAGACGAGCGGCTCGGTGCTGTACTCGAGGATGCCCTTGAGATCCGAGTCGCACGCCTGCTTCACCGCGCGGTTCACGTCCTCGACCGTGGTGGGTTTCTTTGCCACGAAAGTGAGGTCGACGATGGAGACGTTGATCGTCGGTACGCGGATCGAGTAGCCGTCGAGCTTGCCGTTGAGATGCGGCAGCACGAGGCCCACCGCCGCGGCGGCGCCGGTCTTGGTCGGGATCATGTTGTGCGTCGCCGAGCGCGCGCGGCGCAGGTCCTTGTGGAACACGTCGGTCAGCACCTGGTCGTTGGTGAACGAATGGATCGTGTTCATCAGGCCGGACGAGACGCCGATACGGTCGTCGATCGCCTTGACGAGCGGGGCGAGGCAGTTCGTGGTGCACGACGCGTTGGAAATGACCGTATCGCCCTCTTTCAAGGAGGTATGGTTGACCCCGAAAACGACGGTGCGGTCGACGTCTTTCTCGCCCGGCGCCGAGATGATGACCTTCCGCGCGCCCGCCTGGATATGCGCGCCCGCCTTCGCCTTGCTGGTGAAAAGGCCGGTGCATTCCATGACGATGTCCACGCCGAGCGAGCGCCACGGCAGCTTGGCCGGGTCGCGCTCTGCCACAACCTGGATGCTGTCGCCGTTTACAACAATATTCTTCTCTTTAACTTCTACCCGTGCCGGGAACGGGCCGTGCGCGGTGTCGTATTTCAGGAGGTGCGCGTTGGTCTTCGAATCGCCGAGGTCGTTCACCGCGACGAACTGAATGTGGTGCTTCTTGCCGCCTTCGTAGTGGGCGCGCAGCACCATGCGGCCGATGCGCCCGAAGCCGTTGATTGCCACTTTGATCATTGCAGTATGCTCCTCACAGCCTTTGCCACGTTGTCCGGGGTGAAGCTGAAGTGCTTGAACACGTCGGCCGCCGGCGCCGACTCGCCGTAGCGGTCGATGCCGACCACCGCGCCTTCGAGCCCGACGTACTTGCGCCAATAGTCGCTGACGCCCGCCTCGACCGCCACCTTTGGGAGTCCTCGCGGCAGCACGGAGTTCCTGTACTCGTCGCCTTGGCGATCGAAAACGCTTGTCGAGGGCATCGATACGACCCTGACCGGGACCCCCGCCTCGGCAAGCTGCTTCTGCGCTGCCAGGGCAAGCGACACCTCCGAGCCGGTGGCGATCAGGACGGCCTTTGGCTCCGGCGCATCCAGAAGAACGTAGCCGCCGTTGGCAATTCCTTCCAGCGATTGCCTTTTCACCGATGGTACGCTCTGCCGTGTCAGAAGCAGCGCGGTCGGCCCGCTCGAGCGGCGCAACGCCGCCGCCCATGCCACCGCGGTCTCGACCGTATCGCACGGCCGCCAGACCTCCATGTTCGGTATGAGGCGAAGGCTCGCCGCGTGCTCTATAGGCTGGTGCGTCGGGCCGTCCTCTCCCAGCCCGATGGAATCGTGGGTGAACACGTAGATCGCGCGTAGCTGCATGAGCGCGGCGAGGCGGATGGCATTGCGCGCGTAGTCGGAAAAGACGAGAAAGGTGCCGCCGTACGGGATGAAGCCGCCGTGCAGCGCAACGCCGTTCATCATCGCGCACATGCCGAACTCGCGCACTCCGTAGAAGATGTGGTTCCCGGATTGCGGGATGCCGGGCGCGAGCGCCTTCGACGCCTTGACCATCGTCAGGTTGGAGCCCGTGAGGTCGGCCGAGCCGCCGAGAAGCTCGGGCAGCTTGGGTTTCAGCGCCTCCAGCACGTTCTGCGAAGCCTTGCGCGTGGCGACCGTCTCGGCCTTCTGTGCGGAGTCGGCGAGGAGCGTGCCGAGCGCTTCTTCGAAGCCCGCAGGCAGCTCGCCCTTCACCCGGCGCTCGAACTCGGCCGCGTCGGCAGGGAATTGCTTTTGGTAAGAAGACAGAAGACCCTTCCAGCGCCGCTCGGCGCGCTTTCCCGCCTCGCGGGCATCCCACCCCTG
>DATADT010000235.1:0-3142 GCA_036258355.1 Burkholderiales bacterium | reverse complement strand
AGCGGCGGCTGCTGCTCGCGCGGGCCCATGTAGGTCCAGAGCACGCCGCCGCGCTCGACCAGCGGGTAGGACCTGAGCTTCATGCGCTGGCAGAGCTTCGGATTGTCGGGCTCCGAGGGAATCTCGACGCACTGGCCGGTGACGTCGTACTTCCAGCCGTGGTAGGAGCAGCGCAGCCCGCCTTCCTCGCTGCGCCCGAACCAGAGCGAGACGCCGCGGTGCGCGCAGAACTCGTCGATAAGGCCAATGCGGTTCTGCGTGTCGCGGAATGCGATCAGCTTCTCCGACAGGAGCCGCACCCGGACCGGCGGGCAGTCGGGCTCGGGCAGCTCGGAGACGAGCAGCGCGGGTAGCCAGTAGCGCCGGAAAAGCTCGCCCATCGGCGTGCCGGGCCCGGTGCGAGTCAGGAATTCATTCTGTTCCGCGCGCATCGTTCGTCATATCGGAACGCAGTTCTTCCATGTGGTGAAGTTTAGAATAATCGCGTCTCGTCCGGGAGGATGAGCGATGGAACGACGCGACTTTCTCAAGGGTGCAGCGAGCATCGGCGCCGCTACGGCGGTGGTGGCCCAGGCTGCGGAAACCAAGAAGGCGGAGAAGTTGCTGCCCGGCGACATTGTCATCGAGCGGCCGGGCTCGGATTTCATGGTGGACGTCATCAAGACGCTCGGCTTCGAGTACGTCGCGACCAACCCCGGCTCGAGCTTCCGCAGCCTGCACGAGTCGCTCGTCAACTACGGCGGCAACACCAAGCCCGAGCTCCTCACCTGCCTGCATGAAGAATCCGCGGTGGGCATGGCGCACGGCTATGCCAAGGCGAGCGGGAAACCGATGGCGGTGATGGTGCACGGCACGGTGGGGCTGCAGCATGCCGCGATGGGCATCTACAACGCCTGGTGCGATCGCGTGCCGGTCTACATCATCGCCGGCAACGGGCTCGACGCGAACAAGCGCCGGCCCGGCACCGAGTGGAACCACTCGGTGCAGGACGCGGCGCTGATGGTGCGCGACTACGTCAAGTGGGACGACTATCCGATGTCGCTGCAGCATTTTGCCGAGTCGGCGGTGCGCGCCTACAAGATCGCCACGACGCCGCCGTGCGAGCCGGTGATGATCGTCGCCGACATCGACCTGCAGGAGGATGCGATCCACGCCGAGGGCCTGAAGATCCCGAAGCTCGCACACTCGCGCCCGCCGCAGGGCGACCGCGCCGCGCTTGCCGAGGCGGCGAAATGGCTGGCGAACGCCGAGGCGCCGGTGATCATCGCCGACCGCATGGCGCGCGACCAGCAAGGCGTGCGCGCGCTCGTTGCGCTCGCCGAAGCGCTGCAGGCGCCGGTGGTGGATCTCGGCGGCCGCATGAATTTCCCCACCCCGCACTACCTCTGCCACAACGACCGGCGACGCGAGCTCGTGCGCGAAGCCGACGTGGTGCTGCTCCTGGAAGTCGGCGATCCGTGGGGCCAGTTCAATACGTTCAGCGATCCGCACAAGCGCCAGAACTGGGCGGCACGGAAGGACGTCAGGATCATCAGCATCTCGATGCAGGACGTCTACATCCGCGCCAACTACCAGGACTTTCAGCGCTATCAAGCCGTGGATCTGTCGATCAACGGGGATGGACAGACGAGCCTGGCAATGCTCACCGAAGAAGTAAAGAGAATAGGCAATATAGGGGCCGCGCGAGGCGAGAAGCTTCGCGCCACGCACAACACGATGCGCGAGCGCGTACGCGAGGCGGCCGCGGTCGGCTGGGACGCCAGCCCGGTCACCACCGCGCGGCTCAGCGCCGAACTGTGGGGCGCGATCCGGAACGAGCCGTGGTCGCTCGTGGTGAGCGACCGCGTCACCTGGGCCCGCCGGTTATGGCCGATGACCGAGTACCACCACGCGCTCGGCGGCTCGGGCGGGCAGGGCGTGGGTTACGCCGCGCCCGGAGCGCTAGGCGCCGCGCTCGCGAACAAGGCAAAGGGCCTTATTTCGGTGACGTTCCAGCCCGATGGCGACCTCCTGTACGCGCCCGGCGTGCTATGGACTGCGGCCTACCACAAGATCCCGCTGCTTTTCCTCATGCACAACAACCGCGGCTACTACCAGGAAGTGATGCACCTCCAGCGCATGGCATCGCTGCACAAGCGCCGCGTGGACACCGCCTGGGTCGGCAACATCATCGATAACCCGGCGATCGACTTCGCGAAGCTTGCGCAGTCCCATGGCGTGTGGGCCGAAGGCCCGATCACCGATGCGAAGAGCATCGGGCCGGCGCTGCAGCGCGCGTTGAAAGTCGTGAAGGGCGGCGCCCCGGCGCTCGTCGACGTGGTTTGCCAACCCAGATAGGAAGTCAATCTCGCAAAAGCGGAAGGTCCTTCGCAGCCGGGCCCGGCTTGATCGACGCCACGTACGCGTAGATGTCCGCCATCTCCTGGTCGCTGAGGAACTCGACCGGGTAACGCGGCATGTTGGCGCGCGGGCGGCGCGTCTGTATGGCGAAGGCTTCGTAGGGAAAGGGATTGGGAGCGATCCGCGGCCCGGCGCCGCGCTCCCCGCCCTGGCCGACCGTGCCGTGGCAGGTGTGGCACCACTTCTCCTGATAGAGCTTCTTCCCGCGCTCCACCGATCCTTGCGGGGCCTGCGCCAGCAGCAACACGCCCACCAGAAGGAATTTCATTCGCTTCCTCCCTTGAGCGATATTAATCCGGCGGCGAGCAGAAAGACGCCGGTGGCGAGAAACACCGGCACCGCGCCCATCGCGGCGCCGAAGCCGCCGAAAGCGAGCGGCACGGCGATCTGAGTCACCTTGTTGGCCATGATGCGCATGCCGAGCGCTTCCCCCGAGCGCCCCGCAGGAGCGTGGTTGTAGGTGAGGATGATGGTGAGCGGCTGCGCCGAGCCGAGCGCAAGGCCGAGCGCGAAAGCGGCCGCGGCGAGCAGCCACCCGTCCCCGAGAGCCGGCACGGCGAAATAGGCGACGGCGGCGACAAAAAGCGATCCGGTCAGCACCCCGACCTCGGTGTAGCGCTGCGCAAGCCGGTGCATGAAGGAGCGCACGATGAACCCGGCGACGGCGTAGCTCGAGAGGATCATGCCGATCACCGAAGGCGCGAGGCCGATGGAGCGGCCGTAGATCGGCAGGTAGAACTGG
>DATADT010000234.1:0-1774 GCA_036258355.1 Burkholderiales bacterium | reverse complement strand
AACGCCGCCTCCGGGATCATCGGCATGTAGATGATGACGCGGTCGCCCTTTTTCAGCCCGAGCGACTGCATCATCGCCGCGACGCGGTTCACCTCCCGGGATAATTCTTTGAAGGTGAAACTCTTCTTTTGCTCCACCTCGGTGGAGATCCAGACGAGCGCTGTTTGGTCGCCGCGGCTCGCGAGGTGGCGATCGACCGCGTTGTAGCAGAGGTTGGTCTCGCCGCCGACGAACCAGCGGGCGAAAGGCGGCCGCGAATAGTCGAGCACTTTCTGGAACGGCCGCTGCCAGTGCACGCGCTTTGCTTCTTCGGCCCAGAAGCCTTCGCGGTCATCGATGGAACGGCGGTGGAACTCGCGGTACGTGGCCATGGAATTAGTGTAACGCGTCGGTGATCCGCTTGAGTCTCTTCAAAAGGTCTGCCGCCCCCGCGCCAAGGCGAGCCCGGTCCGCTCGCTCCAGGACCCGGAGCGCCGCCTCGACCTCAGTTGGCAGCCCACCCGCCGGCTTCGGTGGGATAGGCGGCGTCTGCTGTTTGTGCAATCGCACAAGCGCAATGCGCATCAGCTCCTCGATGGAGCCCACAGCATCGACGGCGAGCGAAGCAACGCCGAAACTGGCGGCGAACTTGAGCGGCCGGTCGCGGTAGCTCACGTTCGCGTCGGCAAGCTCGCGCTGCAGGCGCTGCGCCAGGCCGAGCATCTGCGCCGCCCCGGTGGCCGCGGCGAGCACCATGAACGTCGCCTGAGCGGTCCGCGCCACCGAGTCCTCCACGCGGACCTTGCTAACCAGGAGCTTGCCCACGCGCGCGAGCACCACGTCGGCGATCTCCTTGCCGGCGGCCAACACGATTTCGTCGTAGGTGTCTAGGCGCAGCGCCATGACGGAGAGCTCGCTCGCGTGCCGGCGCGCGTAGGCGAAATGCTTGCGCCCCTCCGTGACGAGGTAGTGCGGCGTCAGTGTGCCGGTCAAGGCGTCATGCGTCGCCTCCTCGCTCGCGCGCACCAGGCGCAGCACGTTGTCCAGCCGCGCCAGTACCTCCGGCGCGTCGGCCGTCTTGCCGATGAAGTCGTTCGCGCCGAGCTGGCGCACGCGCTGCTTGGCCTCGAGCTCCTCGTTCCCGGAGATGACGACGACGGGGAGCGCCCGGATGCGCGCGTCGTCCGACCCGCGGATGCGCGCAAGCAGCCCGAAGCCGTTGAGCCGCGGCATGTCGAGGTCGGTGAACACCATGACAATCGACGGGTCGGTCTCGACCGCCTCCCAGGCCGACTCGCCATCGGCCTCCTCCCGCACGCCGAACGAGGCCTTCAGGATGGTGGCGAAGGTCGTGCGGACGAACTTCGAATCGTCGACCACCAGCACGCGCTTCTGCGGCAGGTTGGCCGGCGTCGACACGCTAGGGGCTCATTCCGCGATGTCCACCACCACGCGGCGCGACACCTTGGCGTTGATAAAGTCGTCGAACACCGAAGGCAGCTCGGCGAAGCGGATGGTGCGCGCCATTTCCTTCAGCAGCGGCGGCTTGAGGTCGGTGGCGAGACGCCGCCAGACGAGGTCGCGGATCGGGTTGGAGACGTCGCCCGAGTTGACGCCGAGCAGGCTCACGCCGCGCAGGATGAAGGGCATCACGGTGGTGTTCAGGGTGTAGCTCGCCGCCAGGCCGACCGCGGCGATCACCCCGCCGTAGTTCATGGTGCTCGCCATCCAGGCGAGCACATCGCCGCCCAGGTTGTCCACCGCCCCTGCCCAGGTGGCCTTGTCGAGCGGCTTG
>DATADT010000233.1:0-4694 GCA_036258355.1 Burkholderiales bacterium | reverse complement strand
GCGATGCCGCCGCACAACATGACCATGGCCGTGACCGGCGCGGCGATGCTGTGGGTCGGCTGGTTCGGCTTCAACGCGGGCAGCGCGCTCGCCGCCGACGGCGCCGCCGGCATGGCGATGCTCGTCACGCACATCGGCGCGGCGACCGGCGCGTTCGCCTGGATGATTTGCGAATGGCTGCGCTACCGCAAGCCCTCGGCGCTCGGCCTCGTGACCGGCATGGTGGCGGGGCTCGGCACCATCACGCCCGCCTCGGGCTTCGTCGGGCCGATCGGCGCGCTCGTCATCGGCGGCGTCGCCGGGGTCGCATGCTTCGTCGCCACGAACTACATGAAGCGCGCGCTCAACATCGACGACTCGCTCGACGTATTCCCGGTGCACGGGGTCGGCGGGCTGCTCGGCACGCTGCTCACCGGGATCCTCGTCTCCAGCGCATTCGGCGGCATCGGCTACCCGGACAAGGTCACCATGGGCGACCAGTTCGTCACCCAGCTCATAGGCGTGGTCGCAGTGGGCCTTTGGTCGGGCGTGCTGACCTTTATCCTCCTCAAGCTCCTCGACGCGGTGGCCGGCATGCGCGTTGCTGGTGACGAGGAAACGGAGGGACTCGATACCGCGCTGCACAACGAGAAGGGCTACAACCTGTAACCGCATGGAGCGCCGCGGCTTCATCAAGTTTTGCGCCGCATCGGTTGCCGCGCTCGGCGCCCCCGAGCTCGCCGCCGATGCGCGCGCCCAGTTCTACTCGCGGGCGAGGCTGGTGGACGAGAAAGGCGCGCCGCTGCGCGCCTCGGCGATCCCGGTGGACCGCAATTTCATCTTCCACTACCCGTTCGCCGCGACGCCGTGCTTTCTGCTCAACCTGGGCAAGCCCGTCAAGCCGGCGCAGCTCAAGACCGTCGCGGGAGACGAGTACGAGTGGCACGGCGGCGTCGGTGCGGCGCGCTCGGTGGTCGCCTATTCCGCGATCTGCGCGCACAAGCTCTCCTATCCGACCAAGGACATCAGCTTTATCAGCTATCGCACCGAGAAAAGCGCGCGCAACCGCATCGGCAGCGTGATCCACTGCTGCTCGGAGCACAGCCAGTACGACCCGGCTCAAGGCGCGCGCGTGGTGGCCGGCCCGGCGCCGCAACCCTTGGCCGCGATTCTGCTTGAACACGACAAGAATTCAGAGGAAATCTACGCCGTCGGCACGCTGGGCGGCGAGATGTTCAAGGAGTTCTTCGAAAAATTCGGTTTCAAGCTCCAGATTGAGCATGGCTCGCCGCGCGCGCCGGTCGTCGGCACCTGTGTCGTCCAGGAACTCGACAACTACTGCAAGCAACAAGTCAAATGTTGAAGAGCAGAACTTCCAAAGCTTAGAAACGGTTGAGTGCTAGCCTGGCTTGAAGCCAAAGACCCCTTTCCCCCGGTCGAGCGGGCACTGAAAAATCCCAACGGGCTCCTCGCCGCGGGCGGCGAGCTCTCGGTCGAGCGACTGCTTGACGCGTACCGCCGCGGCGTCTTCCCCTGGTACTCGGGCGAGGAGCCGGTCCTGTGGTGGTCGCCCGACCCGCGCATGGTGCTTTACTGCGACGAGTTCAAGGTGCCGCGCTCACTCGCGAAGAGCGTGCGAAACAAGGGCTACGAGGTGCGCATCGACACCGCCTTCGCCGCGGTACTGGGAGGCTGCTCCGACCGTCCGCAGACCTGGCTCGGCGCCGACATGAAGAAGGCCTACCTGCGCCTGCACCGGGCAGGCTACGCCCATTCGTTCGAGACCTGGCTTGGGCGCGAGCTGGTCGGCGGGCTCTACGGCGTGGCGATCGGCCGCATGTTCTACGGCGAATCGATGTTCTCGCGGGCCACCGACGCTTCGAAAGTCGCCCTGGTGGCGCTGGTCGGGGAGCTTCGCGCGCGCGACTTTCCTCTCATCGACTGCCAGATGCACACCCCGCTGCTTGCTTCGCTCGGCGCCCGCGACATCCCCCGGAAGTCGTTTTTGCGCGCTCTGGCCACGTTGGTAAACTATCCGCAGCCTCCGGGGAAGTGGAGCAAGGCAACGCAAGAGACCGCGTAAACATAGGACGCAAGAAGCCGCGTGAGCATCAGTGTCAAGACTTAACGACCTGCCGCATGCCGTACTGCAGTTCTATGTGACCGCGCCGTATCCGTGCAGCTACCTGCCGGACCGGATGGCGCGTTCGCAGGTCGCCACTCCGAGCCATTTGATCAACACCGAGCTGTACGGCGACCTGGTGAAGGCCGGCTTCCGCCGCAGCGGCATCTTCACCTACCGCCCGCATTGCGACGCGTGCCGCGCCTGCGTCCCGGTTCGCATTCCGGTCGCGCAGTTTTCCGCGAACCGGTCGCAGCGGCGCGCCTGGAAGCAGCACTGCACGCTTACCGCGCACCCGCAGCCGCTCAAGTTCCGCCTCGAGCACTATGCGCTCTACCTGCGCTACCAGTCGAAGCGCCACTCGGGCGGCGGCATGGACAACGACAGCCGCGATCAGTACTCGCACTTCCTCCTGCAGAGCCGGGTCGACACGCGGCTCATCGAGTTCCGCGACGCCGGGCAGCTCGTCATGGTGTCGATCGTCGACTACCTGCCCGACGGCCTGTCCTCGGTCTACACCTTCTACGAGCCCGACCGGCGCAACGCGAGCTTCGGCACCTACAACGTGCTGTGGCAGATCGAGCAGTGCCGCGCGCTCGCGCAGCCGTACCTCTACCTCGGCTACTGGATCCGCGAAAGCCCGAAGATGGCGTACAAGTCCAAGTTCGAGCCGATCGAGGGCTTCGTCGGAGGCGCCTGGCGCCGGCTCGGCCGCAGGCTGGCGGAAGAAAACCGGGACGATAAACGGGCGTGAGCGGGAACCTGATGTGACCTTGTATGGGCTCGCCCGACCTTTCCTTTTCTCGCTAGACCCCGAAGACGCCCACCGGCTCGCCCTGCGGCTCGCGGGGCTCGTCGTTCCAAGGCGGTTCGATTGCCCGGTCCGCGCCATGGGCCTGGAGTTTCCGAACCCCGTCGGCCTTGCCGCCGGCCTGGACAAGGATGCGGCGCACATCGATGCGCTCGCGCGAATGGGGTTCGGCTTCCTCGAGGTCGGCACCGTCACCCCTCGCCCTCAACCCGGTAACGCAAAACCGCGCCTCTTTCGCTTGCCTGAAGCCAATGCCTTGATAAACCGCCTTGGTTTCAACAATGTCGGCGTCGATGCTTTTCTCGAGAACGTGGCGCGCGCGCGCTATCGCGGCATCCTCGGCATCAACATCGGCAGAAATGCCGCCACGCCGCCGGAGCGTGCGGTGGACGACTACGAGCTGTGCCTGGAAAAGGTCTACAGCGCCGCCTCGTACGTGACCATCAACATCTCCTCGCCCAACACCGAAGGCCTTCGCTCGCTGCAGGAAAAGGATTCGCTGGAGACCCTGCTCGGGAGACTGGTTTCCCGTCGCCAGGAGCTTCGCGTCCGCCAAGGCAAACGCGTGCCGCTCGTGCTCAAGATCGCGCCGGACCTCGACACTGCCGGGATCCGCACGATCGCGGAAGCGGTGCGGCGGCACGGCATCGACGGCGTGATCGCCACCAATACGTCCGTATCGCGCGAGGGCGTGGAGAGGCTCCCGCACGCCAACGAGGCCGGCGGGCTGTCGGGCGCTCCGATCCGGGGCCGTGCCACCCGGGTGTTGAAGGAATTGTGCTCGCTCCTCCCCGAGACAACGCTCATCGGCGCGGGCGGGATTCTTTGCGGCGCGGATGCGGCGGAAAAGCGCTCCGCCGGCGCGGCACTCGTCCAGCTCTACACCGGCCTCATCTACCGCGGCCCGAATCTCGTAGGCGAGTGCGTATCGGCATACCGCACGCCGCAAAAGTCGGATACTTGATCACATGAAACGTGCCGCGGTCGCCCTCATCTACGAGAGCCGCTGCATCGGCTGCACGCTGTGCATCGAAGCCTGCCCGGTCGACGCCATCATCGGCGCCGCGCAGCTCATGCACACCGTGATCGAGCCCTGGTGCATTGGCTGCAGGCTGTGCGTGCCGCCCTGCCCGATGGATTGCATCGCCATGGTACCCGCCGAGGGCCCATGGAACGCCGCGCTGAAGCGCGCTGCGGGCAAGCGCGGCCGCGCACGCCTGAAAAGAATCGATCAGGCAAAGATCCGCTCGCGCGAGGTCGACCGGAAACGCGTCCTCGCCGAGGCGCTCGCGCGCAAGAAGCGCGCATGAACCCCCAAAAGCGGGGCGAGATCTTCCGGCGCCTGCACGCCGGGAATCCCAATCCCACCACCGAGCTCAGCTACAGCACGCCGTACGAGCTCCTGGTCGCGGTGGTGCTTTCCGCCCAGGCTACGGACAAGTCCGTCAACCTCGCGACCGCAGAACTCTTTCAGAAAGCGAACACTCCCGAGAAGATGGTGAAGCTCGGCGTTGCGGGGCTGGAGCAGTACATCAAGCGGATCGGGCTCTACCGTACGAAGGCGAAGAACGTAGTGGCGCTCTCGAAGATGCTGCTCGAGGAGCATTGCAGCGCGGTACCGCCGAACCGCGAGGCGCTCGAGCGCCTCCCCGGCGTCGGCCGCAAGACGGCGAACGTGGTGCTGAACACGGCGTTCGGCCAGCCGACCGTGGCGGTCGACACGCACATTTTCCGGGTCGCGAATCGCACCGGCCTCGCACCGGGGAAAGATCCCCTGGAAGT
>DATADT010000232.1:0-1745 GCA_036258355.1 Burkholderiales bacterium | reverse complement strand
ACATCCTGCGCGAGATCGTGCGCGAAGCGCGCGCGTTCAAGGCGCGCGAGTTCAGGGTCATCGCGGCCCAGCCGGTGATCGATCTGCTGCTCGAGGACGAGTCGGCCTCGCTCGCCATGCTGCAGGATTTCATCGGCCGCCCGGTCTCGGTGCAGGTCGAAACAAGCTATACCCAGGAGCAATTCGACATCGTGCTGCTGTAACATCCGGCCCAGAGGAGGAGCACGCCGTGAAGAAGCTCGTCATCGCGGCCGCGAGCCTGGCGCTCGCCGGCTGCGCCGGCATGTCGCCGGACCCGCAGGCCCCGAAAGTGAAGATCACCCCGCTCGGCAGCCACGCCGACGAGTTCTGCCCGCTCGACCGGGCGCTCGTGTTCGAGGACCCGGACGGCACCCGCATCCTCTATGACCCGGGCCGCACGGTGCGCGGCCCGAACGACGAGCGCCTCGGCAGGATCGACGCCGTGCTTTTGAGCCACGTGCACGCCGACCACCTCGGCGACCTGATCGCGCCCTCGGCCAACGCCGGGACCTGCGGCAAGCCGCAGTTCTCGGTGGACGTGACGCCGGACTCCAACTTCGTGAACATCGCGATGGGCAAGCAGGCGCCGATGATCGTCGGCGGCGAGATGCACACTTTCTTCCAGGCGAAGGTGCGCTCCCTCGGCGGCGACCCGGCGAAGCTCGTGCGCCTGGTGCGCTTCGGCGCGCAAACCATGGTCGGCAAAGTCATGGTGGCGACCGTTCCCGCGGTGCACGCGAACGGCGTGCCGCCCGCCTTCCTGCCCAAGGAGCAGGCGCAGGCGCTCGCCGCGACGGGCCTCACGGCCTACGTCGGCCCCCCGGGAGGGTTCGTGCTGCGCTTCTCGAACGGCCTGACCGCGTACCTTTCGGGTGACACGGGCATCACCGCCGAGCAGGACCTGGTGGTGCGCGGTCATTACAAGGCGAACCTGGTGGTGATGAACATCGGGGGCTTTCCGTTCACCACCGGCCCGGCCGAGTCGGCTCACGTCGTGAACGAGATGGTGCGCCCGAACTCGGTGATCGCTTCGCATGCCAACGAGCCTGCCACGGTCGACGGCAAGCTCGCGCCCAACAGCAAGACCGCGGCGTTCCAGAAAGCGGCGAAGATGCCGGTGCACGTGCCGTTGAGCGGCCGGACGATGGAGTTCGACGGCAGCGGGCGCTGTACTTCCGGTTGCTAGAAGACATCTGCTTTACACCGGCACGGACGCTTGCGCGGCAGATCCGCGCGCGCAAGTTGTCCGCGGCCGAGGTCGTGCGGGCGTTCATCGCCCGCATCGAGCGCATCAACCCGAAGGTGAACGCGATCGTCACGTTCCTGCCCGAGCAGGCGCTGCAGGCCGCGAAGGCCCTCGACCGAAAAAAGAACTTCGCTGGGCCCTTTGCCGGCCTGCCGATCGCCATCAAGGATGTGATCGCCACGAAAGGCGTGCGCACCACTTGGGGCTCGCTCGTCTACAAGGACCACGTGCCCGCGGAGGACCACATCCTCGCCGAGCGGCTGAAAGCGGCGGGCGCGATCCTCATCGGCAAGACGAACACGCCGGAATTCGGTGCCGGGTCGCAGACCTTCAACAAGGTGTTCGGCGCCACGCGCAACCCGTACGACCTTTCCAAGACCTGCGGCGGCTCCTCCGGCGGCGCCGCCGTCGCGGTCGCCTGCGGGATGCTCCCCTTCGCCGACGGCGGCGACTTCGCCGCCTCGCTCAGGAACCCGGG
>DATADT010000231.1:0-5601 GCA_036258355.1 Burkholderiales bacterium | reverse complement strand
AGATCGGTTCCCCGTCGGTCCCCGAACCGCAGTACCGGATCACCATGCTCAAGCGCTCGCACACGCCGTTCGGCCACACGCTCGGCCGCACGACGGGCTGGGTGCACCGCACCGAGCTCGCGCGTCATGGCGTGCGCATGCTGAAGGGCGTCGAGTACCGCCGGATCGACGCCGCGGGCGTGCATATCACCGCCGACGGAAAGGAGATGCTGGTGCCTGCCGATACCGTCGTCATTTGCACGGGACAGGATCCGAACAACAAATGGGGTCAGACCCCATTTCCTTCTTCCTTCCACCTGATCGGAGGCGCCAAGGAGGCGAGCGAGCTCGACGCCAAGCGCGCGATGCTCGAAGGCGCCGAGCTGGCGGCGCAGCTATGACCATCGCGCTCATCGGCGGGGCCGGCGAAGGACTGGGAGCGGCGCTCGGCAGGCGCTTCGCGAAAGGCGGCCTGGAAGTCGTGCTGTCCTCGAGGACGCAAGGCGAAAAGGCGGACTTGCGCGAGGAGGCGCAGGTGATCGACCTCTTCGACCGCGTCGAGAAGCGCGGCCCGGTGCAGATCGCGGTGTTCAACGCGGGCGCGAACTTCCGCTCCTCCATCCTGGACACGCCCGCCGAGATGTTCGAGAAGATCTGGCGCCTGGGCTGCTACGCCGGGTTCCTCTTCGGGCGCGAGGCGGCGCGGCGCATGATGCCGCGCGGCAGGGGAACGATCCTTTTCACCGGCGCCACCGCGTCGGTCCGCGGCTCGGCGCAGTTCGCCGCCTTCGCCGCCGCCAAGGGCGGCCTGCGCCAGGTCGCGCAGTCGATGGCGCGCGAGCTCGGGCCGAGGAACATCCACGTCGCGCACGTCGTCATCGACGGCGTGATCGACAACCGGCGCTCGCGCGAGCGCATGGCCGATTATGTGAAGAGCCTGCCCGCCGACGGCCTGCTCGCCACCGATGCGATCGCCGAGCTTTTCTGGCAGATCCATGTCCAGCCGCGCTCGGCATGGACCTTCGAAGCCGACCTGCGGCCATGGGCGGAGAAGTTCTAGTCGAAAGCTAGCGCGGCCGGTTGGTGAGGTAGAGACCCGCGACCACGAGCGCGGTGCCGACGTACAACGCCGGCGTCATCGGCTCGCCGAGAATCAGTACCGACTCGGCCACCGCAAGCGGCGGCACCAGGTTGATGAACTGGGCCGCGCGCGCCGCGCCGAGCGCCTTCACGCCCTCGTAGAACCAGAGGAACGGCAGCACGGTGCCGAAGACCACGAGGTAGCCGAGCGCCGCCCAGCTCTGCCAGGTCGCCCGCGCGAAGGAGTCGTGCTCCAGCCATGCCGGGAGCGCGAGCATGAGCGATCCTGCGGTCATGACATAGGCAGTCAGGGCGAGCGCCGGCAGGCCGGACAACGCAACGCGGCCAAGCAGCGTGTACGCACTCCACATGAAGATGCACAGCACGAGAAGCAGCTCTCCAAGGCCCAGGTCCAGCTCTCGCAGCGTAAGGATGTTTCCTTTGGTGAGAACCCATAGCGCGCCGAGCACGCACAGCACGATGCCGGCGGCGCGCACCGGCCCCAGGCGCTCCTTGAGGAAAAGCGCCGCGAACAGCGCGGTGAACGCCGGGTTCGTCGGCACGATGAGCGCGGCGCGGCTCGCCTCGACGAGCGAGAGGCCCGCGGTGAAAAGCACGTTGTACAGGCTGATGCCGAGGATGCCGAGCCCGATCACGAGGACCGTCTCGCGCGGCGAGGGGCGCGGCAGCCTGTGCTCGCGCAGGCGCAGCATGACGAGCAGGATGACTGCGGCGAGCCAGAAGCGCACGAATACCGAGGTGACGAGCCCCATGCTGCTCAACACGATGTTCACCGCGGGGAAGACGCCGCTCCAGAAGAGCGACATCAGCACGAGCTTCGTATAGAGCATTTTTTGCGCTGCATGCTAGCATCGTGCAATGAACCGCATTCTTGCGCTCGTGCTCGCGGGAGCGTCTTTCGCCGCTGTCGCCCAGGAGCAGGACATCCAGCGCGCGCTGATCCAGCGCGACCAGCAATCGGCCGAGTTCGCCGCCAGGGTACGCGGCGCCGACACACAGCGCCTGGAGCAGCTGCACCAAGAGCAGCTGCGCGACGCCGGCCAGCGCGATACCTTCCGCCCGCTCGATCCCGACCCGCGCGTCGCGCGCGAACTCAGGGGCTACGAACGCCAGCGCATGGAAAATGAGCGCGTGCTGGTTCTGCCGCCTCCCGTGGTCCGCGCTCCGCCCGCCGCCGAGGCCGAGCCGCGCCCGATCACTCCGCCGAGCCGGCCGCGCACCCTGGTCGATCCCATACCGCAGCAGACTCCTTACTAGGCGCGTTGAAGAGAGCGCTTCCAGTCGCGGCTCAGCGCGTCCAGGGAGGGGACGTCGCCGGGTCGATGCCGTAGCGGGCGATCGCTTCGCGCGCGCGGCGCTCGTCGATCGCAGCCAGCGCCGCGACGGCGATGCTCCGCGCGTCGACCTCGAAGAACGCGCGCAGCGCCGCGCGCGTGTCGCTGCGTCCGAAGCCGTCGGTCCCGAGCGCCACAAAATTTCCCTTGATGTAGGGCCGAATCAAGTCGGCGACCGCCCGGACGTAATCGCTCGTCGCGATGACCGGGCCCTCGGTTCCGTCGAGACATCGTTCAATCCAGCTGGCGTCCTTGCCGCCGAAGCGCCGCGCGCGCTCGGCCCGCATGCCGTCGCGCCGCAGCTCGGTGAACGATGTCACGCTCCAGACCGCTGCGGGGATGTTCCAGTCCTTTTCGAGCAGCTCGCCGGCGGCGATCACTTCTCGCAAGATCGAACCGCTTCCGAGCAATTGGATTTTCGCCTTGTCATTGTTCTTGAAGAGATACATGCCGCGCAGAATGCCCTCGCGCGCGCCGTCCGGCATCGGCGGGTGCGGGTAGTTCTCGTTCGCGACGGTCAGGTAATAGAAAACGTCCTCCTGCGCCTCGAGCATGCGGCGCGCGCCGTCCTCGACGATGGCGGCGAGCTCGTAGCCGAAGCACGGATCGTAGGCGCGGCAGTTCGGGATGCTCGCCGCGATGAGGTGCGACGAGCCGTCCTGGTGCTGCAGACCTTCGCCCGCGAGCGTGGTGCGGCCCGCAGTGCCTCCGACGAGGAATCCGCGCGCGCGCGAGTCCGCCGACGCCCAGATGAGGTCGCCCACGCGCTGGAAGCCGAAGATCGAGTAGTAGATGTACAACGGCAGCATCGGCTTGCCGTGCGCGGAATACGAGCTCGCCGCGGCGAGCCACGACGAGAGCGCGCCGGCCTCGGTGATGCCCTCCTCCAGGATCTGGCCGTCCTTCGCCTCGCGGTAGTAGAGCAGCTCGTCGTGGTCCTCCGGCTCGTAGAGTTGACCGAGCGCGGAGTAGATGCCCACCTGGCGGAATAGCGTCTGCATGCCGAAGGTGCGCGCCTCGTCGGCGACGATGGGCACCACGCGCGGCCCGAGCTTCTCGTCCTTCAGGAGCTGCGAAAGAAGCTGCACGAACACCATGGTGGTCGACTGGTTTCGCTCCGAAGCGGCAAGCGTGGGGACGGTGATCTTTTCCGCCTTCGTGTTCCTCGTGGGCAGGAAGCCGCCCAGTTGTTGTCTTCTCTCCAGCAGGTATTTGATCTCCGGGCTCGCGGGGCCGGGATGGTAAAAGCGGAGCTGCGAAACGTCGTCATCCGAGAGCGGCAGCGCAAAGCGGTCGCGGAACTCGCGCAGCGCTTCGTCGTCGAGTTTCTTCTGCTGGTGGGTGCCCATCTTGCCCTGCCCCCAATGGCCCATGCCGTAGCCCTTCTTGGTCTTGGCGAGGATCACCGTGGGCTGGCCCTTGTGGTGCGCGGCGGCGTGGTATGCGGCGTAGATCTTCACCGGGTCGTGCCCGCCCCGGCGCAGGCGGTCGATGTCGTCGTCACTCATGTCGGCGACGAGCTCGCGCAGCTCCGGGTACTTGTTGAAGAAATGCTCGCGGTTGAAGCGGCCGTCGGTGGCGGCGTACATCTGGAACTCGCCGTCCACGGTCTCGTGCAAGCGCTTGAGAAGGATCCCGTCCTCGTCGCGCGCGAAGAGCGGGTCCCAGTCCGAGCCCCAGAGGAGCTTGATTACGTTCCAGCCCGCGCCCGCGAACAGACCCTCCAGCTCCTGCACGATCGAGCCGTTGCCGCGCACCGGCCCGTCCAGGCGCTGCAGATTGCAGTTCACCACGAAGATGAGGTTATCGAGACCTTCGCGCGTGGCGAGCGAAAGCCCGGCGAGCGACTCGGGCTCGTCCATCTCGCCGTCTCCCGCAAACGCCCAGACTTTCCGGCCCTGCGTTTGGAGAATTTTCCTGTGCTCGAGGTAGCGCATGAAGCGCGCCTGGTAGATGGCATTGATCGGCCCCAGGCCCATCGAGCCGGTCGGGAACTGCCAGAACTCGGGCATCAGGTAGGGATGGCAATACGAGGAAAGGCCCTTGCCTGCGGTTTCTCTTCTGTAGTGATCGAGCTGAGCTTCGCTGAGACGGCCTTCCAAGTAAGCCCTCGCATACACCCCCGGCGCCGAATGCGGCTGGAAGTACACCAGGTCCTCGACCCGGAAAAAGTGATTGAAGCCGACCTCGAAGAGATCCGCCGCCGAGGCGTAGCTCGCGATGTGGCCGCCGAGCTCCGCGTACGCGCGGTTCGCGCGCACCACCATGGCGAGCGCGTTCCAGCGCACTATGGCGGAGATGCGGCTCTCGAGCTCGAGGTTTCCCGGGAACTGCGGCTGATGCGCGAGCGCGATCGAGTTCTTGTACGGCGTGTTGAGCACCGGGGGCAGCGGCACGCGCCGCGCGCGGGCGTGGTCGAGGAGCTTGCGCAGAAGGAACGTGGCGCGCTCCCGGCCTTCGGCTTCGACGAGCGCGTCGAACGCCTCGAGCCATTCGCGGGTTTCGGCGGGATCGGCGTCGGGCGGGTTGACGCGCCAGAACGCGGAGGAAACGATGTCGGCGAGGTCGGTCATCCGGCCATGGTAATAGCCCGCTCGGCCCCGCCGCTATCCCCCATCCCGGCAAGAAAAATAGTGCTATGATCCGCGGCGCAGGATGCTTTTCAAGCAGCGAATTTGCCGTCCCCTCCTCGCGGCCTCAGGCAGCGCCTCGGTAGTGGCAGTCGGTTCCAACTCTTGATTCTTCGTGCCCGGCTTCGTCGCGCCCGGATTCGTCGCGGCATTTTGTAGAGGTAACACGTAATGCCAACCGGTACCGTCAAGTGGTTCAATGATTCCAAAGGCTTCGGCTTCATCACCCCGAGCGAGGGTGGCGAGGACCTGTTCGCGCACCATACGGCGATCCAGATGGCCGGCTTCAAGACCCTGAAGGAAGGCCAGAAGGTCGAGTTCGAGGTGAAGCGCGGGCCCAAGGGACTCCAGGCGCACAACATTAAGCCCCTCTAAGAACCCCACACGTCAAAGAAAGCCCGCTCGCGCGGGCTTTTTCATTTCAGGGCGGCAAGCTCGCGGCTGAGGTGCCGCACCATGGACGTCATGCCGTGCGCGAGATTCTGCAGCAGCCGGATCTTGATCGCCGGGGCCAGGACATCCAAGCGGATAAAGGCCTCGCGTGTGAGGACGCGGCA
>DATADT010000230.1:0-14024 GCA_036258355.1 Burkholderiales bacterium | reverse complement strand
GTGGAACTGTGGTCCGCGCAGTCGCTGCTCAATGCGCGCGTGCATACCGATCGCACGATCTTCACGTTCGACGCCTCGGACCCGTACGTCGCCACCAGCACGGGAGCCGTCGGCAACCAGCTCAAGCATTTCTGCATGAGCACGGCGCCGATCTCGCCGTGGTGCGACGACGGCGGCGGGCTCACGGTGGCCGAGCAGGCCTTTTTCAAATCGAACCAGCTGCCGCAGTCCGTGAGCTACAACGCGGTCCAGATCCCCAACGCCACGGCGGAGAACCTGGTGAACTACCTGCGCGGGCACCAGGACTACGAGGACCAGGGCAACGTCGGGCCGAGCGACCTCTTCCGCAGCCGCAGCGCGCTCCTCGGCGACATCATCAGCGCGCAGCCTTCCTACGTGAAGGCCTCGCTCCTCAACTACAACGACACGGGCTACCAGGACTTCAAGAAGTGCACCTCTGGAACGACCACGGTCAGCTGCCCGGCGGCGCAGTTCCCGACCCCGACGCAGCCGCGGCGGGGGACGGTCTACGTCGCTGCCAACGATGGCATGCTGCACGCCTTCGAAACCGACGTGAACAACAGCCCGTACTATCAGACCGGGGGCATCGGCACCGCGACCACCAGTGATGACACGTTCTCCAGCGGCAACAACACCGGCAACGGCATCGAGCGCTGGGCCTTCATCCCGAGCATCGTGCTTCCCGATATGTACAAGCTCGCCTCCATTCCGTACAGCCACCGCTACTACGTGGATGGCTCGCCTACGGTGGGCGACATCTGCCTCTCGACGCCCTGCGCGGGGCTCGGCGACTGGCGCACGATCCTGGTCGGCGGGCTGAACGCCGGCGGGCGCGGCTTTTACGCGCTCGACGTCACCAACCCGACAAGCCCGCGCGCGCTGTGGGAGTTCAAGGTACGCAAGCCGAGCGTCACGGCCTGCGCGGCGACGCCCGCGCTCGCGGTCGGCGCGACCGACGACTGCGACCTGGGCCTGAGCTACGGCAACCCGATCATCACGAAACTCAAAGCCACGGGGCGGTGGGTCGTGATCTTCACTTCGGGCCTCAACAACACCGGGGTTGAGCCGGCCACCACCAACCGGCAAGGCGACGGCGGCGGCTACCTGTACGTCCTTGACGCCGTGAGCGGCAGGATCCTGCACAAGATCCCGACCGGCGTCGGCAGCCCGGGCACGGCGGCATTGAGCTACTCCGACGCCGACCCGAGCGGCCTCGCCAGGATCAACAACTGGGTCGACGACTCGCTCGCCGACAACACCAGCCTCGCGGTCTACGGCGGCGACATGATGGGCAACCTGTGGCGCTTCGACCTCGACCCCTCGAGCGCGACGTACCTCAAGGCGGTCAAGCTCGCCGAGCTCAAGGACGGCGCCACGCCGCAGCCGATCACCACCAAGCCCGAGCTTGGCCTGATCAGCAACCGGCGCGTCGTGTTCCTGGGTACCGGGCGGTTCCTCGGCGTCTCGGACAAGTCCGACTTGACCCAGCAGGCGATCTACGCCATCGCCGACGACCAGGCCAACCATGTCCTGCTGGCGGACAAGACCAGCCTGGTGCAGCAGACCATGGTGGATAGCGGCGGCACCACGCGCAGCATGCCGGTCGTGCAACCGGTCGACTGGAGCTGCCCGACGCCGCCGTGCTCGACGAAGGGCTGGTACATGAACTTCCCGCCGGCCGGCTCGGGCGAGCGCGTCAACGTCGATCCGCAGCTGCAGCTGGGCACGCTGGTGATCACCTCGAACGTGCCGCTTAGCGACACGTGCGTCGCGGGCGGCATCGCGTGGGTCAACACCTTCGACTTCAAGACCGGCGGCTACGTCGCGGGCGTCAACGCTTACGCGGTGAGCCAAAAGATCTCCGGCTCGGTGGCGGTGGGTATAAACGTGATCATGCTGCCCGGCGGCAAGGTCGTCACCGTGGTTACCACGGCCGATAACCAGCAGCTGCCGGTCAACACGCCGATCGCGCCGACCAGCTTCCAGGGCAGGCGCGTCGGCTGGCGCGAGCTCAACTCCGACCATTGAGGCGCGCGGCCTGCCGGGCGTGACGTACGAGCGCGGCTACCCGATCGCCCGACTGGGCGCCGCGCTCGCCGTCTCGCTCGCAGGACACGCCGGCGTCGCCTGGTACGCCGGCGGGCTGCTCGCTCCGGTGAGGGTGGAGCCCGGGCGCCGGCCGCCGTTCATCCAGGCACGGCTTGCCGATGTGGTGCAGTCCGCGGCGCCGGCCCATCCCCAGCCCTCTGCGCGGCCGGGCCGTGCTCCGGGCTTCACGCAGCCTGCGCCTGCCCTCCCGGCGCAGCCCTACGTCCCGGCCGATCAACTGGACGTGCGGCCGCTCATCATGACGCACGTCATGCCGGAGTACCCGGCCGACATCGTGTCCGGCGCCCGGGGGCGCGTGGTGCTTCAGTTGTTCATATCGGCGGACGGGGCGCTCGACGGCCTGCAGGTCGCCCATGCCGAGCCGCGCGGCGCGTTCGAGCAGGCTGCGCTCGAGGCCTTCGCAAAGGCGCGCTTCACCCCGGGCAAGAAGAACGGCGAAGCCGTGCCGAGCCTTGTCCTGATCGAGGTGACGTTCGGCGACTAGCGCCGCGCGAGCTCGGCCGCGAGGCGGGCGATGGGCGCGCTCCAGTCGTTCGGCTGCTCCTGCCGCACGAGCCGCGCGGAGGGATACCAGGGCATCTCGTCTCCCTCGAAGAGGTAGCGCCAGCCGGGCCACCACGGCACCAGCACGTAGGTCGGCCGTCCCAGCGCTCCCGCAAGGTGGATGACCGCCGTGCAAACGCTCGCCACGGCGTCGAGCGCGGTAACCAGCGCAGCGGTCTCGTCATAGTCGTCGATCTCTTCCTGCCAGTGCACGAGGCCGATGCCATGCTGATCGCGCAGGCGTGCGAGGTCTGCGCGACAGTCGGTGTACTGCAGGCTGACGTAATGCACGCCCGGGACGCGCAGCACCGGCAGCCAGTCCTCAAGCGTGGTGGAGCGGCGCGCCTTGCCGGTCTTGCGCGTACCGCCCGCCCACGAAACCCCGATCTTCGGGCCGGGGCCGAGGGCGGCGAGCCGCGACTGCCAGTACGCGACGCGCTCCGGCGCTGCGCGCAGATAGCCCTGATGCCGCGGAAACGACTCGCGCGAGCGCCGCAGGAAGCGCGGCAGCCCGCTCATCCGCAGCTGAAGCTCGGGCGCCGCGCGCTCGATCCGCGCACGCGCCGCCGCGCCGCGCGGCACCACGTTGACCTGCGGAAACGAGCGCGCGAACAGGCGCTCGAGCCGCGGCGCGCACTCGAGCACCACGCGCGCGCCCATCGCCACGAGGTCGGGCACCGGGTTCGCGAACATGATCTCGTCGCCGAGCCCCTGGTCGGCCCAGACGAGGATCGAGCGGCCCGAGAGCGGCTCGCCTTGCCACCACGGCTGCGTGAACGGCCTGCCCATGGCGCGCAGCTTTTCCGGCGAGGGCTGCTCGTTCCTGAGATCCCAGGCCTCCTCGAAGCGGCCGCGCGCGAGCAGGTACAGCGCGAGATAGCGGCGCGGCTTGCGATGCGACGGGTCGAGCGTTCCGGCATGGCGCAGCAGCCGCTCGCCGCGCTCGAAGTCGCGCGCTAGCGCGCAGATGTAGCCGAAGTTCGCCTCGAGCTCCACGTCGTCCGGCTTGAGCGCGTGCGCCTTGTCAAGCGCAGCAAGCGAATCCTGCAGCTCGCCGCGTCTAAGCTCGGCAAGGCCGAGGTTGTGCAGCGCCTGCCAATGCCTGGGTGCGAGACGGAGCGCCTCGCGCAGCGCCGCAATCGCCTCGTCCGCGCGGCCCAGCCCGAGCAGCGCAAGCCCGAGGTTGCAATGCGCGTCAGCGTCGGCGGGCCGCTTCGCGACGACCCCGCGCAGCTCTTCCGCGGCCTCTCCGTGGCGCTCGAGCTCGAGGAGCAGGTCCGCGTGGCGCGCGCGCAGCTCGGGCCGGTCGTCCCAGCGCAGCAGCCTCTGCAGATGAGGCAGCGCTTCGGCCGGCGCGCCGCAGTGCGCGAGCGTCATGGCGAGCTCGAGCACCACGGCTGGGTCGCGCGGCCTGGCGCGTTCCACCGCGCGCGCCTGCTCGAGCGCCTCGCCGCCCCGCCCGGCGCGCAGGAGCGCCGCCGCCATGCCGAGCCGCGGCCGCGGATCCTCGGACTTCTCGATCAGCGCCGAGTAGCGGCGCATCGCCCCATCAACCTCGCCGAGCGCCAGGCGAACCTCCGCTTCCTCGAGCTCGAAGCCGCTTGCCGGCAGGCGGGCGAGCTCGGCGGCGGCTTCGTCTCGCCGCTCAAGCGCGGCCAACGTCGCCGCGCGCGCGACCCGCGCGGCCGGATGCGCGGCTTGCTTCGCGAGCAGGGCGTCATAAGCGGCTAGCGCCTCTTCGAGACGACCGAGAGCGCGCAATGCGTGGCCGACGTTGAACTGGAGCTCCACCAGCCCTGGCTGCAGGGCAAGCGCCGTCCGGTAGCACGCCAGGGCCTCCTCATGGCGCGCGGCGCGCGAAAGCGCATTCCCGAGCGCGGCATGAAACGCCGCCTCCAGCGGCCGGCGCGCGAGCGCTCTGCGCAGCAGGGGCTCGGCGACGCTCAGGCGGCCGCGATCCACGGCAATGCTGCCGAGGTAGAACAAAGCGTCCGCGTTCTCGGGGTCCTGGGCGAGGAGCTCGCGCAGCGCCGCTTCGGCATCGCGCAACTTCCCGGCGCGATAGAGGCTCGCCGCCTCCGAAAGGCGCTGGCGCCTAGGGTCGAGCAAGCTCGCGCGGCAGCGTGAACACCACGCGCTCGGTGATGCCCTCGAGCTGCCGCACGCTGCCGGCGCCGAGCTCCTTAAGCCGCGCGATCAGCTCGTCGACCAGCACCTGCGGCGCCGACGCCCCGGCGGTGACGCCGACGCGGCGCTTGCCCGCGATCCATTCCGGCCGCAGGTCCGCCGCGCGGTCCACCATATAGGCGTGCGCGCCCATGTGCTCGGCCACCTCGCGCAGCCGGTTGGAATTCGAGCTGTTCGGCGAGCCGACCACGATCACCACCTCGCACTGCGGCGCCATGAACTTCACCGCGTCCTGCCGGTTCTGGGTGGCGTAGCAGATGTCGTCCTTCTTCGGGCCGCGGATTGCCGGAAAGCGCGCCTTGAGCGCCGCGACGATGGCGCGCGCGTCGTCGATCGACAGCGTGGTCTGCGTCACGTAAGCGACCTTGTCCGGCGTGCCCACCTGCAGGCCTGCGACGTCGTCGACGGTCTCGACGAGGTGCATGCCGCGCGTCGCCTGCCCCATCGTGCCCTCGGTCTCGGGATGTCCGCGGTGGCCGATCATCACCACCTCGTAGCCCGCGCGCAGCATGCGCGCCACCTCGACGTGCACCTTGGTCACGAGCGGACAGGTGGCGTCGAACACCTTGAGGCCGCGGCGCTCGGCGTCGGCGCGCACCTCCTTCGACACGCCGTGCGCGCTGAAGATCACGGTCGCGCCGGCCGGCACTTGGTCCAGCTCCTCCACGAACACGGCGCCCTTGGCGCGCAGGTCCTCGACCACGTACCGGTTGTGCACGATCTCGTGGCGCACGTAGATCGGAGCGCCGTGCAGCTCGAGCGCGCGCTCCACCGTCTCGATGGCGCGCTCCACGCCGGCGCAAAAGCCCCTCGGACTCGCGAGCAGGACTTCCATGGCGCTATTTTCGCATGCGGTAGGCCGCGTCGAAGGCCGCCTCGAGCCGACGCATTTCTTCCCCCGTCGCGCCGCGCATGCGGTCGATCACGCGCTTCGCCCAGTCGAAATACTCTCGGCGCCGCGCGATGTCCCAGGTGACCGGCGCCCGCCTCGCGACGTCGCGCAGGTTGACGATCTTGTCCGCGAGCTTGACGAGCTGAGCGTCCCGGCTGATGGTCGAGGCATGCTTGATCTGCAGCCGCTTGCGCTCCTTCTTGGGCAGGCGCTTGTTGTCGGTGACCTCTCTCACGATCCGGGCGATGCGCGGGCCGAAGCGCCTGCGGATCTCCTTATGGGTGGTGGAGGTGTCCTCGACGGTGTCGTGAAGAAGCGCCGCGCAAAGTACTTCGGTATCCGTGACTCCGCCCTCCTTCACCAGCACGTGGGCGAGCGCGATCGGATGATTGATGTAGGGCGAGGCCGCGGGATCCTTGCGCCGCTGGTCGCGATGCTTGTGCGCGGCGAACGCGAGCGCCTTAAGAAGGAGCTCGAGCTCGCTTTTCGTGGTGCGCGAAGCCATCGAGGATGAGGAGGACGGCGCCGATCGTGATCGCGGAATCGGCCACGTTGAAAGCCGGCCAGTGCGGCCAGCGCTCGAGGATGTAGAAGTCGAGGTAGTCGACCACGCAGCCGAAGCGCAGGCGGTCGATCACGTTGCCGAGCGCGCCGCCGACCACCAGGGCGAGCCCGGCGCAGAAGAGCCGCTTGCCGGGGTTGCGCACGATCAGCACGCCGCACAGGACCGCGGCGGCGAGCGCGAACACGATGAAGAGCGGCGTCTGCCATCCCGGGGCATCGGCGAGAAAGCTGAACGCCGCGCCCTTGTTGCAGACGAGCACGAGGTTCAGGAAGCCGGTCACCGGCTCCCGCGGCTCGCGGCCGGCGAAGTACTCGAGCACCGCCCACTTCGCGAGCTGGTCGGCCGCCACGATCGCCGCCGACAGCGCGAACCAGCGCCACGCGCTAGACATGCCTGCGAATCTCGCCCGGCCCGCCCAGGTTCGTCTGGCAGCGTCCGCACAGCGCCTCGTCGTTCACGTCGACGCGGTAGTGCCAGCACCGCTCGCATTTGGGATGCTCGCTCGCCGTAACCCTGACTTGCAGCTCATCGGCTTTCCGGACGCGGGCTGCCGAGGTCAGAAGCAGAAACTTGAGCTCGTCTCCCAGGCTCGCGAGCAGGTCATAGTCGTTGCCCCGGGCGCCGAAGTCCACCTCGGCCTGCAGCGACGAGCCGACCTTGCCTTCGGCGCGCAGCGCCTCGATTTCCTTGCGCACCGGATCGCGAAGCTCGCGCAGGCGCGTCCACTTCGCCGTCAGCTCGGCGGCGCCGGCGGGCTCCGGCACCTCGTGCCAGGTGGTGAGGAACACGCTTTCTTGCTTGGTGAAAACCTGCCATAGCTCCTCGGCGGTGAACGAAAGGATTGGCGCCATGAGGCGCACCAGGCTGTGCGTGATGTGCCAGAGCGCGGTCTGCGCCGAGCGCCGCGGCCGCGAGTCGGCGCCGCAGGTATAGAGCCGGTCCTTGAGGACGTCGAGGTAGAAGGCGCCGAGGTCCTCGGAGCAGAACGCGAGCAGCTTCTGCGCGACAAGGTGGAACTGGTAGCGCTCGTAGTCGGCGCTCGCCTGCGCCTGCATCGCCGCCGTCATGGCGAGCGCATACCGGTCGATTTCGACCATGTCGGCGACCGCGACTTTGTGCTTTTCAAAATCAAAGTCCGAAGTGTTCGCGAGCAGGAAGCGCAGCGTGTTGCGCACGCGGCGGTAGCTTTCGACCACGCGCTTCAGGATCTCGCTGGAGAGGTTGAGCTCGCTCGAGTAATCGCTGCTCGCCACCCATAGGCGCAGGATCTCGGCTCCCAGCGTGTTCGAGATCTCCTGCGGCGCCATCGTGTTGCCCTTAGACTTCGACATCTTGCGGCCTTCGAGGTCGATGACGAAGCCGTGGGTGAGGAGCCCGTTGTAGGGCGGCACGCCGTCGAGCATGCACGACACGAGGAGCGAGGAATGGAACCAGCCGCGGTGCTGGTCCGAGCCCTCGAGATACAGATCGGCGGGGAACTTCGATTCCGCGCGATGCGAGCCGCGCAGCACGGTGTAGTGCGTCGAGCCCGAGTCGAACCACACGTCGAGCGTGTCGCGGCTCTTCTCGTAGTCTCTGCTGTCGTTTCCGATCAGCTCTTCAGCCCGGACCGTTTGCCAGGCCTCG
This sequence comes from Burkholderiales bacterium, assembly GCA_036258355.1. Taxonomy (GTDB): domain Bacteria; phylum Pseudomonadota; class Gammaproteobacteria; order Burkholderiales; family SG8-39; genus SCGC-AG-212-J23. The sequence continues at coordinate 6,081 of DATADT010000230.1, read as the reverse complement.
ATTCCGTTCTTCTCCACGCGCTTCGCCACTTCCTCCAGCAGCTCCGGGGTGCGCGGATGCAGCGCGCCGGTCTCGCGATGCAGGAAGAACGGCATCGGTACGCCCCACTGCCGCTGGCGCGACAGCGTCCAGTCCGGCCGGTTGGCGATCATGCCGTGCAGGCGTGCCTTGCCCCAGGACGGGAAGAACTGCGTGTTCTCGATGCCGCGCAGCGCCGTTGTGCGCAGGGACTCGCTGTTCACGGGCTTGTCCATCGAAGCGAACCATTGCGTGGTGGCGCGGAGAATCACGGGCGTCTTGTGGCGCCAGCAGTGCATGTAACTGTGCGTGTGCTTCCAGTCGACGGCGAGCAGCGCGCCCTTTTCCTCGATCGCTTTGACGATCTTCGGATTGGCGTCCCAGATCGACAGCCCGCCGAACAGCGGCAGCGAGGGCGCGAAGCGGCCATCGCCCATCACCGGCGTGAGGATCTCCTCGTCGCGCATGCCGTAGCGCCGGCAAGACTCGAAGTCCTCCACGCCATACGCTGGCGCTGAGTGCACGATCCCGGTTCCGGTTTCGAGCGTGACGTACTCGCCCAGGTAGACCGGCGCCTCGCGGTCGTAGAAGGGGTGGCGGAAGCGGACGTTCTCGAGCGCTCGGCCTTTGCAGGCAGCGATCGTCTTTCCCTTCAAGGAATATCTCGCCAGGCAGGCGTCGCGCAGGTCGGTGGCGAGGATGAGCAGGCCCTTCTCGGTGTCGACCAGGTCGTAGCTGAAATCGGGATGGACGTTGAGCGCCTGGTTGGCGGGCAGCGTCCACGGCGTCGTGGTCCAAGTGACGGCATAGACGGGTTTGTTCGCAAGAGGCTTGCTGCCAAAGGCCGACCAGATCTTCGGGAGATCCCCTTCTGCAATCTTGAAACCCACATCGATCGCCGGGTCCTTGCGGTCCTCGTACTCCACTTCCGCCTCGGCGAGCGCCGAGCCGCAGTCGAAGCACCAGTTCACGGGCTTGAGGCCGCGGTAGACGTAGCCCTTCTCAAGCAGCCGGCCGAGGACGCGAATTTCCTCCGCCTCGGTGCTCGGCGCCATGGTCGTGTACGGGTTGTCCCAGTCGCCGAGCACCCCAAGGCGCTGGAAGTCCTTCTTCTGGCGCTCGATCTGCTCCAGGGCGAAGGCACGGCACAACCGCAGCGTCTCCGCTGTCGGCAGGTCCTTGCCGTGCTTCTTCTCGATCTGCACCTCGATCGGCATGCCGTGGCAGTCCCAGCCCGGAACGTAAGGCGCGTCGAACCCGGCCAGCGTCTTCGACTTCACGACCATGTCCTTCAGGATCTTGTTCACCGCGGTGCCGATGTGGATGTCGCCGTTCGCGTACGGCGGCCCGTCGTGCAGCACAAAGCGCGGCCGGCCCTTGGCGAGCGCCCGAAGGCGCCGGTAGACGCCCTTCTCCTGCCAATCCTTCACCCACTGCGGCTCGCGCTTGGCGAGGTCGCCGCGCATCGGAAACGGCGTTTCCGGAAGGTTCAGCGTGTCTTTGTAGTCAGCCATGGCTCAGAAAGAATTCGCGCGCCTGCCTCGCGTCGCGCGCGATCGCGGCCTGCAGCGCAGGAAGGCCGTCGTATTTTTCCTCGTCGCGCAGCTTCTTCAGGAAGCGCACGCGCAAATGCTCCCCGTAGAGATCGGCTTCATGGTCGAAGAGATGCACTTCAAGCAGCGGGATCGCCACCGGGTTCACCGTCGGACGCCTGCCGATGCTCGCGACCCCGGGGCCGTACTGGTCGACTTCGACGACGAAGATCCCGGCGAGCGGCGGCGCGCGCCGCAGCACGATGTTGGCGGTCGGAAAACCGAGGCCGCGGCCGAGCTTCGCGCCGTGCGCAACGCGGCCGCTGATCGTGTACGGATGGCCGAGCAGGCGCTCGGATTCCGCGAGCTCGCCCGCCGTGAGAGCGGCGCGCACCGCCGAGCTCGACACGCGCACGCCCTCAAGCTCCACGTCCGGCATCGCTTCGAGCGCAAAGCCGCGGTTCTCGAGCGTCGCGAAGTCCCCGGCACGGCGGGCGCCGAAGCGGAAATCGCGCCCGACCAGCAACCACTGCACACCGAGCCCACGCACCAGGATCTCGTCGATGAAGCGCTCAGCCGGCATGGCGGCGAAGCGCGCATCGAAGCGCGCCACGTGCACCTGCTCGACCCCGGCCTGCGCCAGCAGCTCCAGCTTGTCTCGCAGGCGTGTAATTCGCGCCGGCGCCGCGTCGGGGGCGAAGAACTCGCGGGGATGCGGCTCGAAGGTGAGGACGCAAGACGTCAGTTTGGCTTCACGCGCCTTGGCGGTGACCCGGTCGATGAGCGCGCGATGACCCCGGTGCACGCCGTCGAAGTTTCCGATCGTCGCCGCACACCGGCCCCGGGCGCGCTGCAAAGAGCCGTGCGTGACGACCATGGACGCGGTTAAAACGCTGAATTATAGTCGGATTTATGAGAACGATCGAAGACCAGATGAGCTTCTACGCCGCGTACCATCAGGACGCGCGCAACAAGGCAACGCACTTCATCGGCGTGCCCGCGATCATGCTCTCGCTCTTCATCCCGCTCGCGTGGGTACGGTTATTTGAAGTCAATGGCTTCGTTTTTACCGCTGCGATGCTCTTCGCCGCAGTGGTGCTTGTCTACTATTTCGTGCTGGACATCCCTCTCGGCCTCGCCATGCTGGTCATCACTGCAATCCTGCTATGGATTGCGGAAGGGATCGCCGGGCTTGGCACCGCCGCAGGATGGACGTGGTTCGCCATCCTGTTCGTCGGCGGATGGATCCTGCAGCTCGTCGGCCACGTGTTCGAGGGCCGCAAGCCGGCGCTCGCGGACAATCTGTTTCAGATCTTCGTCGCGCCGATCTTTCTGGCGGCCGAGGTGTTCTTCGCGCTCGGGTACAAGCCTGCGTTGCACCAGCGGGTGCAGCAGCGGGCGCAGGAGATGCGAGATCGGACCCTGACCCCGACTTCAGTTGAGCCGCGCGCAGAGCGCGGATAGCTCCATCAGCCTGGAGCGCACCTCGTCGAGGTCGGGGGCATCGGGCTCGCGCTCGGCGTAGTCGCTCAGGTCCTTGAGCGCCGCCCGGTAGCACTCCAGGCGCTGGTAGACGAAGCCGCGATCGCGCAGCTCGGCGCTCGCACCCGGGGTCACGAGCAGCATCCGGTTCAGCACGTCGAGCATGCGCTCGGGCTTGTCGCTCTTGCGATAGATCGCCTTCAGGTTGCGCAGCACGCGCGTCAGGATCTGGCGGTTGGTGGCCGGCTCGAGAAACTGGTCGAGCGGCAGCTCCGACGCGGGCAGGTCGTCAGCGACGCCGTGCGGGATCACGCGCTTTACGCGGCTGCGCAGCTCGTCCTCGGACTGTGGCGCGCCGCCCGCGAACGGATCGAGCACGAGCATCCCGCCGCGCAGCGGCAGGCGCACCAGGAAGTGCCCCGGGAACGACACGCCTTCGAGCGGCAGGCCGATGCGCCGGCCGAGCTCCATGTAGAGGATCGACATCGTGATGGGGATGCCGGTCTTGCGCTCGATGACCTCGTTCAGGTAGCTGTTCCGGGGATCGTAGTAGTCCTCGGTGTTGCCCCAATAGCCGAGCTCGTCGTAGAGGAACTGGTTCAGCGCCACGACGCGCTCTTCGGCGCCGCAGTCCTGCGGCAGGCGCCCGCGCAGCCGGATCGCCATGCGCTCGATCTCGCCCATATAGCGGTCGACGTCGAGGTCCGGGTAGGCGTCCTGCGCGATCAGCAGGCACGCGCGCGCGAGATCGATGCGCGCGTCCTCGCGCGCGATCAGCCGGGCGAAGGGCTCGAGCGCCGCGCCCATCACTCGGCCGCGCGGCGCGAGAAGTCGCGCGGGCGGAAACCGAAGGCGAGCAGGCAGGCTGCGTAGGCCGCGGCGCCGAGCAGCACGAGGCCAAGCACCGCGGGCACCTTGTGCTGCCATGGCGCGGCCAGCCACCACGATGCCTCGCCCATCGAGGTGAAAAGCACGATCGCCATGAACGCCACCGAGGCGAGGACCTTCAGGATGAACACCGGCCAGCCGGGCTGCGGGACGTAGATCTGCTGCTTGCGCAGATTACGGTACAGAAGCAGCGCGTTCAGGCAGGCCCCCAGGCCGATGGCGAGCGCGAGCCCGGCGTGCGCGAGCGGACCGATGAAGGCCAGGTTCATGAGCTGTGTCGCAACCAGCGTGATGATGCCTATCTTGACCGGAGTCGCCACGTTCTGTCTTGCATAAAACCCCGGTGCGAGGATCTTGACGAGGATCATGCCGACCAGCCCCACGCTGTAGGCGACGAGCGCCTGGCGCGTCATCCAGGCGTCCTCGGCGCCGAAGCGGCCGTACTGGAACAGCATCGCGATGAGCGGCAGCGCAAGCACCGCCAGGGCCACCGCGGCCGGCGTGGCCAGCAGCAGGGTCACCCGCAGCCCCCAGTCGAGCAGCCGGCTGTATTCGGCCGCGTTCGCGGTGGCGTGGTACCTGGAAAGGCTCGGCAGCAGAATCGTGCCGACCGCGACCCCCAGCACGCCGGCGGGCAGCTCCATAAGCCGGTCGGCGTAATAGAGCCACGACACGCTGCCGGTGCGCAGGAAGGAGGCGAAGATCTGGTTTAGGAGCAGCGAGATCTGGCTCACCGAGACGCCGAATGCGGCCGGCGCCATGAGGAGCAGCACCCGCCGCAGCCCGGGGTGCGACCAATCGAGCCGCCAGCGCGGCAGCAAGCCGAGCTTGATCAAGAACGGCACCTGGAACGCGAGCTGCAGCAGCCCGCCCGCGAGCACCGCCCACGCGAGCACGAGCACCGGCGGATCGAAGTACTCGGCGAAGAATGCGGCGCCGACGATGAACGACACGTTGAGCAGCGCCGGCGTGAGCGCGGGCACGGCGAACCGGTTCCAGGTATTCAGGACGCCGGCCGCAAGCGCCACCAGCGAAATGAAGACGATGTAGGGAAAGGTGATCCGCAGGAGCGCCACGGTCAGCGCGAATTTCTCCGGCTCGGCGCCGAAGCCCGGCGCGGTGAGGTAGACAATGAGGGGCGCGGCGGCGACACCGAGCGCGGCCGTCGCGGCGAGCGCGATGAAGAGCACCGTCGACACCGCCTCGATCAGACGCTTCGCTTCCTGCGGATCCTTTTGCTTGTGCTCCGCCAGAAGCGGCACGAACGCCTGTGAGAAGGCCCCCTCGGCGAAAAGCCGCCGCAGCAGGTTGGGGATCTTGAAGGCGACGAAGAAGGCGTCGGTTAGGAGGCCCGCGCCGAACACGCGCGCGATGAAAAAATCGCGCACGTAGCCGAGCACCCGGCTCACCATCGTCAGGCTGCTCACGGTGGCGAGAATGCGGAGCAGGTTCATGCTAGTATTGCGCCCCTTTTCCGCAGCTAAGAGCGTTCATGGCCAACATCAAATCCGCCCGCAAGCGCGCCCGGCAGGCCACGGCGCGGCGCAACCACAACATGCGCCTGCGCACCGAGGTGCGCACCGCGATCAAGAGCGTCAAGAAGGCGCTGGCCGCCGGCAACAAGGACGAGGCGGCAAGAACGCTGCGCGAGTCGCAGCGCGTGATCGACCGCATCGTGGCGAAAGGCGTCCTGCACCGCAACGCCGGCGACCGTCACAAGAGCCGCCTGGCGCACGCGTTGAAGGCGATGAAGTAGTCAATAGCTGAGCCGTATCCCCGACAGACTGCATTTGCGGTGAAGGCCTCGGGCATGCGCGATTATAAGTAACGGGGCCTGATGCCCAAGCCCGCGAGCCGCATCCTCGTCATCAACGACGAGCATCTCGTGCTGCGCGAGTTTGTGAAGGGCCTGAATGCCGCGGCGCGCGCGCTGGACAACCCGCTCGGCATCAGCTTCATCGGCGTCACCACCGCCAAGGAAGCGCTTCAGCTCATCGAGTCCGACGGCAACCTGCAGGCAGTGCTGGTCGACGACACGCTGTATTCGCTTTCCACGAAAAACAGCAACGGGAAGAAGGAACAGCGGCGTGCCCGCAAGCTGCAGATGTCGGCGCTCGAGCTCGTGCAGCGCATCACCCGCTTCCGGCCCGAGCTCGACGTA
>DATADT010000229.1:0-4534 GCA_036258355.1 Burkholderiales bacterium | reverse complement strand
GAGCGCCACCACTGCACCGGCACGCCCATCTTGGGCGAGTGCAGCGACACCGCGAGGTTCGCGATCTCGTAGGGCAGGTTCGAAGCGCCTTCGACCGAGGTGGCGTCCACGCCGTCCTTGACCATCATGCTCTCGAATGCGGTGCCGGCGAGGATCGACTGCCCGACGATGATGTGCTTCCAGGCGACGAGGTTGCCCTGGGCATCGACCCCCGCTTGCAGCGCGTGGTAGTACATCGGCCGGTACCAGCCAGCGCGCATGTCGTCCTCGCGGCCCCAAACGAGCTTGACCGGGGCCTTGCCACCGATCGCCTTGGCAATGGCGGCCGCTTCGAGCACGAAGTCCGACTTCGGATTGGCGCGCCGGCCGAAGCTGCCGCCGGCGTAGAGCTGGTTCAGCTTCACCTGCTCGGGCTTGAGGCCGAGGAGCTGGGCGACCGCCGCCTGGTCCGCGGTCTGGAACTGCTCGCCGTTCCAGATCTCGCAGCCTTGACTGTCGAGCTTCACCACGCAGTTCATCGGCTCCAGGGCGGCGTGGGCGAGATAAGGAAACTCGTAGGACGCCTCGAGCGTTCTTGCAGCATTCTTTAATGCAGATTCCGCGTCGCCTTCCTTGCGCGCTGGAGTGCCCGGAGTGGCCGCGAGCTTCTTGTATTCGGCCAGGATGTCGGAACTGCTCATTTTGAAAGCAGAACCCTCATCCCATTCGGCGACGAGCGCGTCGCGGCCGTTCTTGGCGGTCCAATAGTCCTTCGCCAGCACCGCGACGCCGTTCGATTCCAGCGTGGAGAAAGCGACGACTTCCTGCACGCCTTTCACCGCCTTCGCTTTCGCGGCGTCGAAGCTCTTCAGCTTGGCGCCGAAGCGCGGCGGGTGCAGCACCACCGCGGTCAGCATGCCGGGCAGCTTCACGTCCTGCGTGAAGAGTGCCGTCCCGTTCGACTTGGCGCGCGCATCGGTGCGGCGTGCGGGCTTGCCGATGTAGACGAAGTCCTTCGGATCCTTGAGCGCCACGTCGGCGGGCACCGGCTGCTTCGCCGCATCGGCGGCGAGCTGGCCGAACGTGGCCTTGCGGTCCCTCCACGTCACCACGCCACGAGAGACTTTGATTTCACTAGCAGGCGCTTTCCACTTCTCGGCCGCTGCCGCGACCAGCATCGCGCGCGCGGCGGCGCCGGCCTTGCGCATCTGCTCGTACGAATTCGGGATCGCGGTGCTGCCGCCGGTGCCCTGCGCCTGGCCCCAGAAGAGGTTGTTGTACTGACGGGCATCGGCGGGAGCGCCGACCGCCCGGATCTGCGCCCAGTCGGCGTCGAGCTCTTCGGCGACCAGCGTCGGCAGGCCGGTGTACGTGCCCTGGCCCATCTCCAGGTGCTTCACCACGACGGTCACGGTGTTGTCGGCGCCGATGCGGATGAAAGCGTTCGGCGCGAAAGCGACGGCGCGCTCGTCCGCGAGCACCGTGCGGCCGGGCCCGGACTGGGCAAGCGATTGCGGCAGCGATACGGCGAGCACCAGCCCGCCCGCGGATTTCAGGAAGTCGCGCCGCGTGACATTCAGAATGGTTTTCATGCGAGCCCCTTGGCTGCGCGTTTGATGGCGGCGCGGATGCGCGGATAGGTGGCGCAACGGCAGAGGTTTCCGCTCATCGCTTCATCGATGTCGGGATCGGTCGGGTTGCGCTTGGAGGTGAGGAGCGCGGTCGCGGCCATGACCTGGCCCGACTGGCAGTAGCCGCACTGCGGGACGTTCTCGGCGACCCAGGCGGCCTGCACAGCCCCGCCAATGCGCGTCGCGCCGATCGCTTCGATGGTGATGATCTTCTTTCCGGCGACGGATGAAGCTGGCGTGATGCAGCTTCGCACCGGCTGTCCGTCCACGTGGACCGTACAGGCGCCGCACAGCGCCATGCCGCAGCCGAATTTCGTGCCGGTCATGTTGAGGTGGTCGCGCAGCATCCAGAGCAGCGGCGTGTCGCCGTCGGCGTCGGCCTGCACGCGCTTGCCATTGACGTTCAGTGAAAGCATTGGATCTCCCGTTGACAGTTCAAAGCTAAAACCTGAACCGCCCTTGAGGTCAACATGGATATTGAAAAAGCGCTGAGCGTCGGGGAACTGGCGAAACGCAGCGGCGTCGCGGTGTCGGCGCTGCACCATTATGAGGCGCGGGGTCTGATCCGCAGCAGTCATGGCAACATAGGCACGTGGTGTTCTATATAGGCACCTTGCCGCGGCAGGCGCACCGCCGGCGTCCGTCGTTGCAGCGCAGGTAGTCCGTGCAGCGCCTTCTCGGCAAGGACTTCCTCGCCGGGCTCGTCTTCTTCGCCTTCGGCTGGGGCGCGATGCACGGCGCGCGCGAGTTCGAGACCGGCACGCTCGTGCGCATGGGGCCGGGCTGGTTCCCCGCGGCGCTCGGCGTGGTGCTCGCGCTCTTCGGCGTATTCCTAATGGCGCGCGGCATCGGCTGGCCGGAGAAGTCGCCGGGGCCGGTAGTGTGGGGCTGGCGCGCGCCCGTGTGCATCGTGGGGTCGATGCTCGCCTTCGGCTTTCTCCTGCCGCGCCTCGGGCTCGTCCCGGCGCTCGTCGCCATGTTTTTCATCGCCGCGCTCGGCGGGCGTGAGTTCCGCTGGCGCGAGGTACTCGTTCTCTCGATCGTGATGACCGCGCTCGCGGTCGGCGTGTTCGTCTATCTCCTCAAGCTGCCGTTCGCGCTCCTGCCGGGGATCTATCTTGTTTGAAAACCTGGCGCTGGGGTTCGAGGTGGCCTTCTCGATCCAAAACCTCGTCTACTGCTTCGCCGGCGTCGCGCTCGGCACGCTGATCGGCGTGCTGCCGGGAATCACGCCGCTCGTGGCGATCGGCATGCTCTTTCCGCTCACCTTCACGCTGCCGCCGATTCCCTCGCTCATCATGCTCGCCGGGATCTACTACGGCGCGCAGTACGGCGGCTCGACCACCTCGATCCTCGTCAACCTGCCGGGCGAGACCGGCGCCGCGGTGACCTGCATCGACGGCTACCAGATGGCGCGCCAGGGACGCGCCGGGCCGGCGCTGGCGGTAGCTGCTCTAGCCTCGTTTTTCGCAGGTTGCGTCGGGACCCTTCTGATCGCGCTGGTCGGGCCGCCGCTCGGGGAGTGGGCACTGAAATTCGGCTCCTGGGAGTACTGCGCGCTGATGCTGATGGGCCTTGTCGCCTCGGCGGTGCTCGCGCACGGCGACGCGGTGAAGGGTCTCGCGATGGTGGCGCTCGGGCTCCTCTTCGGCATCGTGGGCACCGACGTCAACTCGGGCGCGGTGCGTTTCGCGTTCGACGTGCCTTCGCTCTTCGACGGCATCGGCTTCACGGTGATCGCGGTGGGGCTGTTCGCGGTGGCCGAGATCGCTTCCAACCTCGAGTCGCGCGAGCCGCGCGAGGTGTTCGCCGGCAGGATCCCGCGCCTCATGCCGAGCCGCCGCGACCTTGGCGATTCCGCCTGGCCGATGGCGCGCGGCACCGCGGTGGGCGCGCTGTTCGGCGTGCTGCCGGGAACGGGACCCGCGCTTTCTTCCTTTGCCGCTTACATGCTGGAGAAGAAGCTCGCGGCAAGCCCCGAGCGATTCGGCGCCGGTGCGATCGAGGGCGTGGCAGCGCCGGAAGCGGCGAACAACGCCGCGGCGCAGACCGGCTTCATCCCGACCCTCACGCTCGGCATCCCGGGCAGCGCGGTCATGACCCTGATGGTCGGCGCGATGATGATGCACGGCTTCGCGCCCGGCCCGCAGGCGATGGCCGAGAAGCCCGAACTCTTCTGGGGGATCGTCGCGAGCATGTGGCTCGGCAACCTGATGCTCGTGGTGCTCAACCTGCCGCTCGTCGGCCTATGGGTGCGGCTCCTGCGCGTGCCCTACCGCTGGCTCTTTCCCTCAATCGTGATGTTCTGCTGTATCGGCAACTACAGCGTCAACAACAACCCGGTCGACGTATACCTGTGCGCGGCGCTCGGGGCGCTCGGCTACGTGCTGGCCAAGCTCGACTGTGAGCCGGCGCCGCTGCTCCTCGGCTATGTGCTTGGGCCGCTGCTCGAAGAGCACCTGCGGCGCGCGATGCTACTCGGGCGCGGCGACCCCTTGCTATTCTTCACCCGACCGATCAGCCTGGCGTTCATGCTTGGCACCGCGCTCGTGCTCGTGATGATGCTGTGGCCGCTCTTCAGAAGGACGCAAAAGGGATGAGTAAAATCATCTCTCCCCATCCACTACTAGGACCACTCCAATGCTCACGCTTTTCTACGCTTCCGGCGCCTGTTCGATGGCAGCCCATATCGTGCTCGAGGAGAGTGGCGAGAAGTACGAGGCGAAGCGCATGGATCTCGCCAAGGGCGAGCAGAAGACCGCGGAGTACATGAAGATCCATCCGCTCGGCCGGGTGCCCGCGCTGAAGCTCGACGACGGCTCGCCGCTCAGCGAGAACACCGCGATCCTGCCGTTTCTCGGCAAGCGCTTCGGTCTGTGGCCTGCGGACCCGGTGAAGGAGGCAAAGGCGCTGTCGGTCATCGG
>DATADT010000228.1:0-4989 GCA_036258355.1 Burkholderiales bacterium | reverse complement strand
GCTGGAACACCTCCGGATCGATGTAGACGTCGCGGTGCACGCGGTCGTTTTCGATGAGCGCCTGCAGTGCGCGCGCATCGTCGCGATAACGGCTCATGGCGGCATTCTAGGAGCAGCCTCGTGTCGGCGCGGGCCGACCGGGATTTCGCCTACGAAACAAGGCCGGCCGCTACATATCTCGCTTCGCATGTCGGTCACACGCGCCACACGCGGGGGGTCGATGGACCCAATGAGAGAGTAGAATTGATGAAGTGATCGTGTTCGATTTGCTCTGCGCGGCGGGGCACCGGTTCGAGGGCTGGTTCGCCTCGGCCGGCGACTTCACCTCGCAGCGCGATCGAAAGCTGCTTTCCTGCCCGGTCTGCGGCTCGGGGCAGGTTTCGAAGGTCCCTTCGGCGACCCGCGCAAACCTCGGCGCCCCCGAGCCCAAGGCGGCTGCGAAGCCGGACAAGACCCCCGAGAAAACCCCCGAGATGGAAGGCAAGGACCCGTTCGCGATCGCGCAGATGCTCTATTCGCGCATGCTGGACGAGCTGCTTTCCAAGAGCGAAGACGTGGGCCGGGAATTTCCCTCCGAAGCCCGTCGCATCTACTACCAGGAAGCGCCGGGGCGCGCTATCCGCGGCCAGGCGACCCAGCAGGAGCACGAGGAGCTTGTCGACGAAGGCATCCCGGTCGCAAGGCTACCGCTGCCGCCGACCGGCAAGCTCAACTAAGCAGCCAAGCGACGCGTTCCATTTCCTGCGGGAGGGCGCGGATCCGCGCCGCGCGATGGCTCAGCGCTCGAGGATCTGCACCACCTCGTCCTTGCGGATCGAAACCTCCTTGCCGTCCCTGTTGCGGTACATGTACATGCCGGTCGCTTCGTCGAGGTACGGCTTGCTCGTCGCCTCGATCATCGTTCCCGTCTTGGTGCTAATGATGTAGTCGCCACCGCCGCAGGCGGCGAGCGCCGCGAACGCGAACAGGGCAGCTAGGAAGGCTCTCATCAGGATCTCCGCGGTTGTTGGAACAGCCGAGGCAAACGCTATCCTCAAAATCGAACGCCTTTTTTGAGGTAGCTCAAAAATGAGCATGCCGGTAAAGCGGCCATGTCGCGCGCGACCACGACCACCAGCGCGCGTGCGCAGCCGCAGCTGGCGCAGCGTCTACATCTTCCCGTAGATTAACCTGCCAAGTCCCCGAGCGTCGCCGTCGCCGATGAGTATTCGCATCGTCGCTGGAAAGTATCAACGGCCCAAGGCCTTACAGGCCACATGTGATCTCGAACCTACACGCCGGGCCAACACAATGTGTATTATGTTAAATGAGGCATGGCTGCCAGCATGGCCGCCGAGAATAGCCTTGGGTTGAGCGGATGCCGGCATAGCAGCCTCTCCTCGCCCATCTGGCGTGCGAATGCGAGCCAGGCCCGCGCTTGTTCCCGGGAAACGTTGCCGGGCGAGGTTTGGTACTTGGCGGGAAGGCCGAAAGCCATGAGCGCGCGGTCGAGGGCGATCTTCTGCAGAGCGTCGGCGAGCGGCTCGAGAGCCTCCCGCTCCCCTACCGGATTGAGGGTGACGGGGCCTTGGGCCGCGTGTTCCAGGGCGCGTAGCGGTGCGCCACCCGCGTAGGCGAGCCAGCGCTCCGGGTCCTTGATGCCTTGCTGGACCAGCCACTCCAGCGCCGCCTCGCGCGGTGGCAGGGGAACCGGCAGCGCTACACAGCGGCTGCGGATGGTGGGCAGCAGCTGGGCCGGGCGGCCGGACACCAGGATGAAGACTGCGGCGGCCGGCGGCTCCTCGAGGCCCTTCAGGAGTGCATTGGCGGCATTCTCGTTCATGTCTTCGGCGGGATGAACGAGGGCAACTCGAAGCCGGCCGCGGTGCGAGCCGATGTACAGGAAGTCCGCGAGCTCGCGCACCTGCTCGACCTTGATGACGAGGCTCGGCTTTTCCAGCTTCTCCGGCTTCGCTGCCCAAAGGGCCTCGGGCTCGACGCGGCGGAAATCGGGATGGTTGCCGGCGAGAAACCAGCGGCAGGCATCGCACGCATCGCAAGGCCGCTTGCCGGTGCCTTCGCACAGGAAGAGCTGTGAAGCTCTCTCGGCGAGCTCGAGCTTGCCTACGCCGCGCGGCCCGTAGAAGAGGAGCGCGTGCGGCAGGCGCTCGAGGCGGCGTGCGAGCGAATCGAGGATCGGCTGGTTCCAGAGGTGCATCAGAGGTCGGAGAGCGCGCGCTCGAGCGCCTTGCGAATCTCGGGCACCGGCGCGGCGGCATCGATCACCCGCATGCGCTGCGGCTCGGCGCGCGCGCGCTCGAGGTACGCCGCGCGCACGCGCTCGAAAAATCCGCGATCCTCGCGCTCGAAGCGATCGAGCGTCTTTCCCTGCAGCCGTTGCCTGGAGACTTCGAACGAGCAGTCGAAGACGAGTGTGCGGTCGGGGACGAGGCCGGGATGCGCCGCGGCCGCGAGGCGCTCGATCAGGTCGCCGGGCACGCCCTTCCCCGCTCCCTGGTACGCGGCGGTCGCGTCGGTAAAGCGGTCGCAGACCACCCACGTCCCGGCCTCGAGCGCGGGCCGGATCACGCGCGCGACATGGTCGGCGCGAGCCGCGAAAAGGAGCAGCGTCTCGACCTCGGGCGTCATCGGGCTCGTGAGGATCGCCTCGCGCAGCCGCTCGGCGAGGTCGGTGCCGCCGGGCTCGCGCGTCTGGATGACAAGCGGCGCCCGCGTGGCGACGAAGTCGGCGACGAACTTCTGGTGAGTGGACTTGCCCGCCCCGTCCACGCCTTCCAATGTAAGAAACTTGCCCCGCATGCTCACCGTCCGCCGCGGAGCTGGTAGCGCGTCACGGCGCGGTTATGCTCTTCGAGCGTGCGCGAGAAATGGCTCGAGCCGTCGTTGCGCGAGACGTAGTACATGGCGTCGGTCTTCCCCGGCCGCACCGCGGCGCGCAGCGAGGCGAGGCCCGGCATGGCGATCGGCGTCGGCGGCAGGCCGGCGCGCGTGTAGGTGTTGTAGGGGCCGTCCTCCGCCAGATGGCTTCGCTTCAGGTTGCCGTCGAACGCGGCGCCGAGGCCGTAAATGATGGTCGGGTCGACCTGCAGGCGCATGCCGATGCGCAGGCGGTTCACCAGCACGCCGCCGATCATGTCGCGCTCGCCCGCCTGGCCGGTCTCCTTTTCGATGATCGAAGCCATGATGAGCGCTTCGTAGGGCGAGTGGTACGGCACGGTCGGGTCCCTCGCCTCCCACTCCTCCTTCAGGTGGCGCGCCATCGCGCGGTAGCTGCGCCGCAGGACCGCGAGATCGCTCGCGCCCTTGCCAAAGAGATACGTGTCGGGGAAGAAAAGGCCCTCGGGGTGGCTCTCGGTGATGTTCAGCCGGGCCAGGATATCGGTGTCGCTCATCTCCTTGGTGTCGTGGCGCAGGTGCGGGCTCGCCTCGAGCGCGGCGCGAAACTGGGCGAAAGTCCAACCCTCGAGCAGCCGGACTTCCGCCTGGGTGACGTCGCCGCGGGTGAGCTTTTGCAGCAGCTCGAGCGGCGTGACCGGCTGCGAGATCTCGTAGCTCCCGGCCTTGATATCGCGCTCCTTGCCGAGCGCGCGCGCGAGCAGCTCGAACTCGTAGCGGCGGATCACGATGCCCGACTTTTCGAGCTGCTCCATCGCGGTGCGAAACCCGGCGCCGCGCGGGATTTCCACCTCCACCGGATATTTGCCGATCCTGACTGGGGAGCCGAGGTACCAGGCGGCGTAGCCCGCAGCCGCGGCCAAGGCAACCACCAGGAAGCCGAGAAGGGTCTTTAGCAAGAACGCGGGGCTAAAATCCGAATTCTACGGAGGGTGCGATGAAAAAGCTTGGACAGGGAGTGCTTGCTGCTTTGGTCGCTTCGATGCTATGCGCCGGGAGCCTGGTGGCCACGGCCGCGGAACCGAAGGTGATCGCCACGAAGCCTCAAAAGGTCGGTAACGGATGGGCCCGCGCCTATGTGGCGCTGGACGCGAACGGAAATGCTCTCGCGCTTGGGGTAAGCATGGACAAGGATGCGCTCGCAGGGTTGCCAAAGGAGCCCAATCGAACGAGCCGTTGCTTCGACAAGAACGGCAACGGGAAAATGGACGAGCACGAATGTCTCGGGGACTTTGCCTTCATCTTTGCGCTGCCGGAGGGAGAGGCGGCCAAGGCGGTCGCGCCGTTCACGTGGGTGAGCCTCAACTGGAATCCGCACGGCCACATCCCCCCCGCCCCGCCAGCCTGGGCCGCAGCGCATTTCGATTTCCACTTCTACATCCAGGAGCGGGAGGCGGTGAAGCGCATCCGGACCGGCACCTGCGGCGAAGTGATCGACTGCGAGGACTTCAAGAAGGCAACCAAGGCGGTCCCGGCGAAGTACATTCACCGTGACCACATCGACGTCGGCGCCGCGGTGCCCGACATGGGCAATCACCTGATCAATTCCAAAGCACCGGAGCTCGCGAAGAACGGCCCGCCGTTCACGCACACGTTCATCTTCGGCGCCTACGACGGCGGCATCACCTTCCTGGAGCCGATGATCACCCACGCCTATCTCGCCAGCAATCCCAACATGTGTGCCGGTATCAAGCAGCCGGAGGCGTGGGAGGTTGCCGGCTCTTATCCGACCAAGTATTGCGTCCGCCATCTGGATCGGGTGGGCAGGTTCACGGTTTCACTCGAGGGCTTTGTCCGGCATCCGGCGAAATGACATCTGAATGCACGCGGCTTAGTCGCTACGGCTTGCTCGCGGTCACGGGCGCCGACGCGCGCACTTTCCTGCATGCCCAGCTTACGAACGACATCGCGAACCTTCCTTCCGACCACGCCGCCCTCGCGGGCTGGTGCACCGCCAAGGGCCGGCTGCTCGCCAGCATGCTGGTCATTCCGCGCGCCGAAGGATTCCTGCTGCAGCTCGCGAAAGACCTGGCGCCCGCGATTGCCAAGCGGCTGTCCATGTACGTGCTGCGCTCCAAGGTGAAAATCGCCGAC
>DATADT010000227.1:0-2399 GCA_036258355.1 Burkholderiales bacterium | reverse complement strand
CTGGCCGCGCTCGTCGAGCTGCGCCTTGGCCTGCGCGATGAGCGCGAGGGTCTGGTCGATCTCGTGCGCATGGGCCAGCATCGGCAGCAGCACGCGCACCTTCCCGTAGTGCGAGGCGCGCAGGATGGCGCGCAGCTGCGTGAGGAACATCTGCGGCTCGGCGAGGCAGAAGCGGATCGCCCGCAGCCCCATCGCGGGGTTGGGCATAGTGTGCTGCTCGCCGCTGCCGTTGAGCGCCTTGTCGGCACCGAGGTCGAGCGTGCGCAGCACCACCGGCCGGCCCTTCATCGCCTTCGCCACCTCGCAGTAGGCCTCGAACTGCTCTTCTTCCCCGGGCAGGTCCTTGCGGTTGAGGAACATGAACTCGGTGCGGAAGAGGCCCACGCCCTCGGCGCCCGCCTCGAGCACCTCCGGCATGTCCTGCGGCAGCTCGATGTTGGCGAAGAGCTCGATCGGAGTGCCGTCGACCGTAGCGGCCGGGGTGGACTTGAGCCGGGCGAGGCGCTTCCTCTCCGCCTTGAGCTCGGCCCGGCGCGCGCGGTACTCGGCGAGCACCAGGGGGTCCGGATTGACGATCAGCAGGCCCTGCGTGCCGTCGACGATCAGCACCTCGCCCTCGGTGATCGTGTCGCGGGCATGGTGCAGGCCGACGATCGCCGGGATGCCGAGCGAGCGCGCCACGATCGCGGTATGCGAGGTCACCCCGCCCACGTCGGTGACAAAGCCGCCAAAGCGGTGGCGCTTGAAGAGGATCATGTCGGCGGGCGAGAGGTCGTGCGCCACCACGATCAGCTTCTCCTCCTCCGAGATCGCCGGCGGGCTGAGCGTCTGGCCGCCCATGAGCGACTTCAGCACGCGCTCGACCGCCTGCTGCACGTCGGCCTTGCGTTCGCGCAGGTAAGGGTCGTCGATCTCGTCGAAGCGATCGACCAGCCGCTCCATCTGCTGCACCAGCGCCCATTCGGCGTTGGCGCGGCGCTTGCGGATGAGCTCTCTCGGCGCCTGCGCGAGCGCGGAGTCGTTGAGGATCATGCGGTGCAGATCGAGAAAGGCCTCGAACTCCGCCGGCGAGCCGGGCGGAATGTGAGCTTTCAGCGCCCTGAGCTCGTCCTGCGCCGCCGTCATGGCGCGGTCGAAGCGCGCTACCTCGGCGTCAACCGCCTCCTCGGCGACCTCGTAATGCGCTACCTCGAGGCGCGCGGTCGAGACGAGGTGGGCGTATCCCAGGGTTATCCCGCCGGAGACCGGGTAGCCGTGGAGTACGAAGTTCATTCTCCCTCGCCGAATTTGTCCGCGATCAGCTTGGTAAGCGCCGCGATCGCCTGCTCGGCGTCGGGGCCCTCGGCCTCGAGCAGCACCGTGCTGCGCTGGCCCGCGGCGAGCATCATCACGCCCATGATGCTCTTCGCGTTGACGCGCCGGCCGCTGCGCGAGATCCAGATCTCCGACTGGAAGCCACCCGCAAGGTGAGTCAGCTTGGCGGCCGCGCGCGCGTGCAGGCCGAGCTTATTCACGATCTCGGCGCTCGCGCTAGGCATCGCAGCAGCGGTCGCTATTCATGTGTACCACGCCTTCCGCGCCTCCGGAAAGCGCTCGCTGCACCGCGTCCGAGAGCGATCCGTTGCGGCCCGTGATGACGCGCAGCAGCATCGGCAGCGAAACTCCCGACACGCCCTCGATGCGGCCGTCCTCGAGCAGGCGCGACACCACGTTGCCGGGTGTGGCGCCGAAGATGTCCGTCAGCACGAGCACGCCTTCGCCCGCGTCCAGCCCCTCGAGCAGCTCGCGTGCGCGCAGCACGAGGTCGTCGGGGTCGTCCTGGCGCCAGACGCTGAGCGTCGCGACCTGCTGCGGCGCCACCCCGAGGATCTGGGTTGCGCTCGTGAGCAGCGCCTCGCCGATCGAGCCGTGCGTGACGATGAGGACGCCGATCATGAGATCTTCCGTTCGAGCGAATCCAGGAACATTCCCGAGACGTCGAAGCCGGTCTGGTCCTGGATCTCGCGGAAGCAGGTAGGGCTCGTTACGTTCACTTCGGTGAGGTAGTCGCCGATCACGTCGAGCCCGACGACCAGCAAACCGCGCGCTGCGAGCTTCGGACCGATTTCCCGCGCGATCTCCTGGTGACGCGGCGTGAGCGGCTGTGCCACGCCGCGCGCGCCCTGGGCGAGGTTGCCGCGTGCGTCGCCGGCCTTCGGAATGCGCGCGAGGCAATGCGGGACGACTTTCCCGTCGATCAGGATCACGCGCTTGTCGCCCTGCGCGATCTCGGGAATGTAGCGCTGCGCCATCACGCTGCGCGCGCCGCCCTGGCTGATCGTCTCGACGATGACGTTGCGGTTCGGGTCGTCGGCGCGCACGCGGAACACGTTCTCGCCGCCCATCACGTCGAGCCGCTT
>DATADT010000226.1:0-4691 GCA_036258355.1 Burkholderiales bacterium | reverse complement strand
GGCATCCCGGTCGGCTTCTCCACGCGCATCCCGTCGCACAACCTGAAGGAAGTCGCCGCCGCGGCCGCGCACATCATCAAGCACCCGCGCGCGAAGCTCGAGGACGTGCTCGAGATCCTGCCCGGGCCGGACTTCCCGGGCGGCGGCCAGGTCATCTCGCCCAAGGAGGAGATCCAGGAGGCGTACGCAACTGGACGGGGATCTTTGCTTTTGAGAGCGAAATACGAAAAGGAGACGCTCGCCCGCGGGCAGTGGCGCTTGGTGATCACCGAGCTGCCGCACGGCGTGTCGGTGAAGCAGGTGATGGAAGAGATAGAGGCGCTCGCGAATCCAAAATCCTTATCCAAGAAAGAAATATCTCAGGAACAGCGCAGGATGAAACAGTTCATCCTCGATCAGGTCGATCAGGGCGGCGTGCGCGACGAGTCGGATCGCAAGGCGAAGCTGCGCCTGGTCATCGAGCCCAGGTCGTCGCGCCAGAACCCGGACGAGCTCATGGCTTTCCTCATGGTGCACACCAGCCTCGAGACGCGCTACCCGGTGAACCTCACCTGGCTCGGCCTCGACGGCCTGCCCGAGACCAAGGGCATCGTCGACATCCTGCGCGAGTGGGGCGAGTTCCGGGTGCGCACGGTGCGCCGGCGCACCGAGTTCCGCCTGGCGAAGTGCGAGGCGCGCCTGCACATCGTCACGGGCCGCTTGATGGCCTACGCCAAGATCGACGAGATCATCAAGCTGATCCGCGCGAGCGAGGACCAGGCCGAGGCACGCTCGAATCTGCAAAAACGTTTCAGATTCTCGGAAAGACAGGCGGAAGACATCGTCAACCTCCGCCTCGGGCAGCTCACCAAGCTCGACGGCGTCGCGCTGAACGACGAGAGGAAGGCGCTCGAGGCCGAGCGCAAGAGCCTGAAGGAGATCCTCGGCGACGAGAAAGAGCTGAAGAAGCTCGTGGTCGGTGAATTGACCGAAGATTCAAGAAAATTTGGAGACGAAAGGCGCACGCTGATCGAGACCGCCGAGCGCGCGCAGGTGGAGCGCACCGTGGTCGAGGAGCCGGTCACCGTGATCCTGTCGCGCAAGGGCTGGATCCGCGCGCGCACCGGCCACGGCCTCGATGTCTCGCAGCTCAGCTTCAAGGACGGCGATGCGCTGCTCCAGACCCTCGAGTGCAAGACCACCGACCCGGTCACGGTGCTCGCCGCATCGGGCAAGACGTTCACCGTCGCAGCCGCCGACATCCCGTCGGGGCGAGGCGACGGCGCGCACGTCAACACGCTTGTGAACTCCGGCTCCGACGACATCGTGTGGATGGGCTCGGGTGGCGCCGAGCAGCGCCTGCTCATGAGCAGCTCCGCCGGCTTGGGCTTCCTCTGCAAGCTCGGCGACCTTGCGACCAAGACACGACAGGGCAAGGACTTCATGAAGGTCGACGAGGGCGCAAGAGCAAATGCTCCGGTTTCCATCCCGGAGGGTTCGCCTTATCTGGCTGTACTGTCTTCGGACGCGCGTCTCCTCCTCTTCCCGCTCGACGAAGTGCCCGAGCGGCCTAACGGGGGAGTGGGCGTGCAGCTGCTCGCGCTGCCGGAGAAGGAGACCCTCGCCTCGGTGGGGGCGACCGACGGAAAGTCGCTTGTAGTGTCGGGAATCAAGCGCAAAAACCGCGCGGTGGAAACGCTGGACGCGAAACAGCTTGCGGTACATGTTGGCAAGCGTGCCCAGCGCGGCAGGCTGGCCGAGGTCGGTTTGCGTCCCGATCGCCTCGGAAGCTGAAGAACTGCACGTTTTTCATCCTGGTGTCACAAAGGAATCCCGGCAAAGCCGTTACGATTTGCCGATGCGCGAGCTTCCCCGCGCCGTCCGGCCGTTCGCGGTGCCGGCGGCCATTCTCGCGATCCCCGCCATCGCCCATCTCGTCGGGCCGCCGATGCCGGATTCGCTCGCCGGTCTTTTCGTCCTCGGGCCGTATATCCTGCTCGCCACCGCGGTCGCGCTCGCGTGGGTCTTCAACCGCGGCCGCGCGTTCGTCATCGCGGCATCGCTGCTCTGCGCGTTCGCCGAGCAGCAGCTCTCTCCGGGAAAGGCGGCGTACACGGCGCTCGCCATCCTCGTGCCGCTCAACGCGCTTCTCGCGACGGTGTTCGCAGAAAGGGGCGCGCGCTACCGCGCCGCTTACGGCTGGCTGCTCCTCCTCGCGTGCGAAGCGGCGCTGATCATCAGCATCGCGAAGGTGGACGTCGCGGCGCTCGACAACGCGCTGCTGCGCTCGCCGCCCACGCCGCTCGCCGGCCGCATCATGTTCGCCGCGGCTTTCGCCGCGGCGGTGTGGCGCGCCTGGCCCGAGCACACGCCGCTGCAGGTCGGCAACGCGGGCGCGCTCGTCGCGTTCTACATCGCCTCGGAATGGGTCGACTCCCCGCGCGTGTATTCGTCCTTCATGGTGGCCGCGGGGGCGATGCTGATCGTGGCGCTGGTGCAGGAATCGCACCGGCTCGCGTTTCGCGACCCGCTCACGGGGCTTCCCGGCCGGCGCGCGCTGGAAGAGCGCCTGCGCAGCCTCGACGGGCGCTACGTGATCTCGATGATCGACGTCGACCACTTCAAGCAATTCAACGACACCCACGGCCACGACATCGGCGACCAGGTGCTGAAGCTCGTCGGCGCGCGGCTTGCGGAGGTCGGCGGCGGCGGCACCGCGTTCCGCTACGGCGGCGAGGAATTCTGCGTCCTCTTTCCCGACGCGGAGATCGAGGACGTGCTGCTGCAGCTGGAGGCGATCCGCGTGTCGATCGAGTCCTACCGCATGGCGGTGCGCGCTCCCGACCGCCCGAAGGAAGTCGAGCTCGGCGCGAAGCGCAGGGGCGAGGGCGTTCGCGACAAGCAACTTTCGGTCACCGTCTCCATCGGCGCCTGCAGCCCGAGCATGAACCTGCGCACCCCCGCGCAGGTCATCAAAGCCGCCGACGAGGCCCTCTATCGTGCCAAGCAGGGCGGGCGCAACAGGGTCAGCATGTAGCTTGCTCGAATTCGTCCGAGCGTGATGCAGGGCAAGGCGCGGCGCGCGGCGAGGCGCTACAGTCCCGGGATGGCCGCTCCGAGCCTCGTCGTACCTGAGAGCGAAGTCGAGCTGACCGCCGTGCGCGCGCAGGGCGCGGGCGGGCAAAACGTCAACAAGGTCTCGACCGCCGTCCACCTGCGCTTCGACATCCGCGCCTCCTCGCTGCCGGAGCATGTCAAGGATCGGCTGCTGCGGATGGGTGACCAGCGGGTGAGCCGCACCGGCGTTGTGGTCATCAAAGCCCAGGCGCACCGCAGCCTCGAGCGCAACCGCGCCGAGGCGCTCGCGCGGCTGCAGTCGCTCGTCACCGCCGCAGCGCACCTACCCAAGCCGCGCAAGCCCACGCGCCCCACGCGCGCCTCGAGGCTGAAGAGGCTCGAATTCAAGAAGCGGCATTCGCGCTTGAAGGCGCTGCGCGGCAAGGTCGCCGATTGAAAGATCTCCTCGCTGCGGTGATCGCCGCGGTCGAGGCCGAGGGCGAGCGTCTCGCGGCGGAGTTTACGCGCGCCGACGGCCCGCGCGGCCGGCGCGGATCCGCGCCGATCGACCGAGAGATCGAGGAGCGGCTGCGCGAGACGCTGCAGCGCCTGCTCCCCTGCGACTTCATCGGCGAGGAAACCGGGCACGCGGCGGGCCGCGAGAACGATTCTCTCTGGCTCGTCGATCCGCACGACGGCACCTTCGAGTTCACGGGCGGCAAGCGCGGCTCCGCGATTTCCGTTGCATTGCTGAAAAGGAAAAGCCTGATACTGGGCGTCGTCCACAGCCCGCTCTCGCCCGACCGAGGCCGCGACACTATCGCCTGGGCGCAAGGCGCCGGGCCGATCCGCAGGAACGGCAACCCTGTGGACGTCGATCTCTCGCAGCGCCTTCTCGCCGCGGGCGAATTTGTATTCGCGACCGGCTCCTCGGCGCTTCGCCCGGGAGCGTGGTCGCGCGCCTGCGCGCCCGCGCGCTACATCGCGATGCCGAGCATCGCCTACCGGCTGGCGCGCATCGCCGCCGGCGACGGCGTCGCGACGGTGTCGATCCACGGCGTGAGCGAGTACGACGTCGCCGCCGGCATGGCGCTCGTCCGCGCCGCGGGCGGGGTGGTGCTCGATGCCGAAGGCAAGGAAGTCGCGCTCACCGGCGCGCCCGGCCGGCGGCTCTCGGGCTGCTTCGCCGGCGCTCCCGCCGCCGCGGCGCAGCTCGCCGGCCACGACTGGAAGTTGCTCGAGAATGAGCCGCCGCAGAAGGCGCGCGTCGCGCTCGGCTTCCCGCGCCGCGCGGCGCCGGAGCGCCTCGAGCGCGCACAAGGATGCCTCCTCGGCCAGGTGATCGGCGACAGCCTTGGCTCGCTCGTCGAGTTCAAAAGCGCGGACGAGATCGCGCGCCTGTATCCGAACGGCGTGCGCGACCTCGCCGACGGCGGCGTTCACCACACGATCGCCGGCCAGCCGACCGACGACAGCGAGATGGCGCTCGCGCTCGCCCGCTCGCTGGTCGCGGAGGGGAGATTCGTTGCGGACAAGGCGCTCGACGCGTACCGCGAGTGGATCACCACGCGCCCGGTCGACGTCGGAGCCACGACCGAGCGCGGGCTTCTCGGCATGCACACAGCCGAGAGCGAGTCGAACGGCTCGCTGATGCG
>DATADT010000225.1:0-5386 GCA_036258355.1 Burkholderiales bacterium | reverse complement strand
TGGTCACGCCGAGCCACTACCTGAACAACACGCTGGACACCGTCTGGCTGGAGCAGTAGCGCCCGCAGCCGCCTAATGGCGCAGTACATCCTCAAGCGGCTGCTCGCGATGATCCCGACCCTCCTCGGGGTGGCGATCCTCATCTTCGTTCTGCTGCGCGTGGTGCCGGGCGACGTAGTAGAGGCCCGCTACCTCGCGCAGGGCAGCCAGTTCGTCTCGCAGGACCTGATGAACCAGGAGCGGGCGAAGCTCGGTCTGGACAAACCGCTGTGGCAGCAGTTCACCACCTGGATGGCCGGGCTCGCGCGCCTGGACTTCGGCGTGTCGATGTGGACCGGCGCGCCGATCAGCGAGGAGATCAAGCTGCGCTTCGCGCTTTCGCTGCAGCTCGCGCTGATGGCGAGCTGCATCGCCACGCTGCTCGCGATTCCGCTCGGCATCATCGCCGCGGTCAAGCAGGACACCTGGGTTGACTACGCGGTGCGCGTATTCTCGATCGCGGGGCTCGCCACGCCCTCGTTCTGGCTCGGCATCCTCATGATCCTCACCATGCTGGTGGTTTTCAAATGGATACCGCCGATGGTGTTTACGCCCTTCTGGGTGGACCCGTGGCTGAACCTGCAGCAGCTCATCTGGCCGGCGCTCGCCGTGGGCTACCGCTATTCGGCGGTGGGCACCCGCATGATGCGATCGGCGATGCTCGAAGTGCTGCGCGAGGACTATATCCGCACTGCGCGTGCCAAGGGCCTTTGGCTGAAGCTGATCCTGACGCGCCACGCGCTGAAGAATGCGATCCTGCCGGTGCTCACCATCATCAGTCTGGAGTTCGCCTTCCTTCTCGGCGGCCTGGTGGTGACCGAGCAGGTCTTCAACCTGAACGGCCTGGGGATGCTGTTCGTCGAAGCGATCTCGCGGCGGGACTACACCCTTACCCAGGCGCTCGTGATGCTCGTGGCAACCGTCTTTCTGCTGGTGAACTTCTTCGTCGACATCGCGTACGCGTGGCTCGATCCGCGCATCCGGTACAGGTGAAATGAGGCTAGCAATGGCCGCCACTCCACAGTCCGTCCAGGAACTCACGCGCTACGACCGCCGCGTCGGGTGGCTCGGCGTGGTGCTGGATTTCTGCGACCGCCGACCGCTCGGCGCGATCGGTGCCGCGATCATCCTCGTCATGGTGGCGCTCGCCGCCACCGCCGGCTGGATCGCCCCATACCACCCGCTCGAAACCGATTACGGCGCGATGCTCGCCGCGCCGAACGCTGCACACTGGCTGGGGACCGATGCGTTCGGGCGCGACGTGCTCTCGCGCATCATCTATGGCTCGCGCACCGCGCTGATGGTCGGCCTTGGCGCCTCGCTCCTCGGGGCAACAATCGGCTCGCTGATCGGGGTGGCGAGCGCCTACTTCGGCGGACGGGTCGATCTGGTCGTGCAGCGGATCATGGACGTGTTCTTCGCCTTCCCGGTGATCATCCTCGCGCTCGCCGTGGTCGCGGTCCTGGGCACCGGCGCCGGCAATGTGATCCTTGCCATCGCCACGCCGATGGTGCCGCGCTGCGCGCGCGTTGTGCGTGCGAGCGCGCTCGCCGTCCGCGAGATGCCGTACGTCGACGCCGCTCGCGCTTCGGGATTCGGCCACCGCCGCATCATCCTGCGCCACATGCTCCCGAACGTGATGGCGCCGATCCTCATCATGGCAACTGCGTTCCTCGGCGAGGCGATCCTGCTGGAGGCGTCGCTCTCCTTCCTCGGCCTGGGCGTCCAGGAGCCGACCGCGGCCTGGGGCCTGATGCTGCGGGGTGCGGCAGTGCAATTCGCCGAGAGCGCGCCATGGATGGCCATCTTCCCGGGCATCGCCATCAGCCTTGGCGTGTTCGGCTTCAATCTCTTCGGCGACTCGCTGCGTGACGCGCTGGATCCACGCCTGCGCACGCAATAGATTTTTTTCCCCTGAACCATGAGGTTGCAGATGAAAAGCCATACCCGATTGTTCTCGCGCGTGGCTGCGGCGTGCGTGCTCGCGGCCGCTGCGGCGGGCGCGGCCTCGCAGAACTGGCCGACCAAGCCGATGATCTTCCTGAACCCGTTCCCGGCCGGCGGCGGCACCGACACCTTCGCGCGGCCGATCGCCGCCAAGCTTTCCGAGCAGCTCGGCCAGCAAGCGCTGGTCGAGAACCAGGGCGGCGCCGGCGGCACCGTGGGCGCAGCGAATGCCGCGAAGCGGGCGCCGGATGGTTACAACTGGTTCTTCGGCGCGGTGCACCACACGATCGCCGAGAGCCTGTACGCCCGGCTGTCCTACAGTCTGGAGCGCGACTTCGAGCCGGTCACGGTGGCCGCGTTCGTGCCCAACGTCGTGGTCGTGCATCCCAAGCACAGGGACAAGTTCAAGACGCTCAAGGACCTGATCGACTACGCCAAGGCTAACCCGGACAAGCTTAACTATGGGTCAGCGGGAAGCGGCACCACGCATCACCTATCGGTCGAGCTCTTCAAGACGATGACCGGCACGAAGCTCGTGCACGTGCCGTACAAGGGGGCAGGGCCGCTGATGATCGACCTGCTCGCGGGCCAGGTGGATCTCGCGTTCGACGGCATGGGCACTTCGTCGGCGCAGGTGAAAGCCGGCAAGCTGATTCCGCTCGCCATCACGAGCACGAAGCGCAATCCGGTGCTGCCCGACGTCCCGACTGTGCAGGAAGCCGGGGTGCCGGGCTACGAGGTGCGCACCTGGTACGGCGTTTGGGCGATCAAGGGAACGCCCCCCGCAATCAAGGAGCGTATGTACAAAGAGATCGTCACGGCGATGAACCACCCCGATCTCAAGCGCATCTGGGCCGAGCAGGGGGCCGATCCGGGCGGCATGCCGCCCGCGGAGATGGAGAAGCTCGTGAAGAGCGAGATCGCGAAGTGGGCGAAGGTCGTCAAGGACGCCGGCGCCCGGGTCGATAACTAGACGATACCGTCGGAGCGAAGGCGAGCCACCTCGCCTTCGCTCTTCCCAAGCAGGCCGCGCAGCACCTCGTCGGTGTGCTGCCCCAGGGTCGGCGGCGGCATGCGGTGCTCGAGCGGCGTTTTAGAGAAGCGCATCGGGCTTCTCACCAGCGACACCTTGCCCGCGCTCGGGTGCGGCAGCTCCATCCTCAGCCCGCGCGCGAGCGCCTGCGGCTCGCTGAAGACCTGCGCGAGATCGTTGATGGGTCCGCACGGTACGCCGGCCGCCTCCAGCGCGCCGATCCAGTCCTTGGTGGTCCTGGCCAAAAAAATCTCCGACAGGATTCTCGTCAGCTCGACCCGGTTCGCGACGCGCTTGCCGTTTGTGGCAAAGCGCGGGTCTTCGGGCAGATGGGCGCAGCCCGAGACTGCGCAGAACTTGCGGAAGAGATTGTCGTTGCCGCAGGCGAGGATCAGGCTGCCGTCGGCGGTGCGGAACACCTGGTAGGGCGCGATATTGGGGTGGTCGTTTCCCAGCCGCCCGGGAGGCTCCCCGGTCGCGAGGTAGTTCCCGGTCTGGTTGGCGAGCACCGCGACGAGCGAATCGAAAAGCGCCAGGTCGAGATGCTGGCCAACGCCGGTCTTCGCGCGGTGCGCAAGCGCGGCACACACGGCGATGCTTGCGTACATGCCGGTGATGAGATCGGCGATCGGAATGCCGGCTTTCTGCGGCCCGCCGCCGGGACGGTCGTCGCGCTCGCCGGTGACGCTCATCAGCCCGCCCATGCCCTGAATCATGAAGTCGTAGCCGGGCCGCTCGCGCCACGGACCGCTATGGCCGAACCCGGTGACCGAGCAGTAGACAAGGCCGGGATTCAGCTCGCGCAGTTGCGCATATCCGAGGCCGTAGCGCTCGAGGTCGCCGAACTTGAAATTCTCGAGCAGCACGTCGCATTTCGCCGCGAGCTCGCGCGCGATCGTTTGGCCGCGCGGATGCGCGAGGTCGAGCGTCAGCGATTTCTTGCCGCGGTTTGCGCACGCGAAGTACGCCGACTCCGCGGTGTCGCGCCCCTGCGCGTCCTTGAGCCACGGCGGGCCGAACGCGCGCGAGTCATCTCCCTT
The DNA here is from genome assembly GCA_036258355.1 of Burkholderiales bacterium. Taxonomy (GTDB): domain Bacteria; phylum Pseudomonadota; class Gammaproteobacteria; order Burkholderiales; family SG8-39; genus SCGC-AG-212-J23. The sequence continues at coordinate 1,327 of DATADT010000225.1, read as the reverse complement.
CCCGGGGCGCTCGACCTTGATCACTTCCGCGCCCAGGTCGGCGAGATTCTGCGCCGCCCAGGGGCCGGCCAACACTCGCGTCAAGTCGAGAACTCGGATTCCTTGCAGAGGGGCCGGCATCCGGTCGCAGTCTACTTGACCGCGATCTTGTTGTGCACGCTGCGCAGCTCAACGACGCAGCAAGTGATCCGCGAGCTCGGCGAATCCCGCGCCCGAGGCGGCGCGCGTCACGTACTTTGGCGCGTCGGCGAGCAGCGACTCGAAGCGCCGTACGTTCGCGACCCCGACCGAGTTCCGGAAAAAGGCGAACATCGGCGAGTCGTTGGGCGAATCGCCAGCGAACACCACTTCGGCGTTGGCCGCGTCGAGGTCGAGCCCAAAGCGCTCGGAGAAAAGCCGCCGCGTCGCGGCGAGCTTGTCGTAATGGCCGAACCAGCCGTTGACGTGGATAGAGCTCACCTTGGCGGTGAGCCCCGCCTCGCGCATCAACTCGGCGATGCGGCTCGCTGCCGCAAGCGGCAGCGGCGGCACGTCCTCGCAGTAGTCGATCGCGAGATCGGTCTCGCGGTAGGCCTGGTCGGCGGCAAGCGCGCACCCCGGTACGGCGGCGAGGATGCGGGCGGCGACCGCCTCGAGGCGCGCGCGTTTTTCCGCCCGGGCTTGCGGATCGTCGAGATAGCGCTTTTGCAGCCGCTCGCCGCTATGGAAAAAGTAGAACGCCCCGTTCTCGCCGACGACCGCGTCCACCGGCCACATGCGGGCGATGTGGTCGCACCACCCGGCCGGGCGCCCGGTGACCGGCACGACGCGTAGCCCCGCGCCCTTCAGGCGCTCCAGCGCGCCGTATGCCTGGGCGGTTAGCCTGCCGTCCGTGGTGAGCGTATCGTCGATGTCCACGAGCACCACCCGTATGCCGCGCGCGTCGAGCTCGGCAACCGGTCTCACTGGCCGATCACCTGCGCCACGCGCGCGCGTTGTGCCTCGGTCATATGCAGGCCGCACTTGGTGCGCCGCCACAGCACGTCTTCGACCGAGCGCGCCCATTCGTGCTCGATGAAATGTGTGAGTTCGCGCTCCGTAAGTCCCGCGCCGTAGTGCTCGCCAAGGCGCCCGTCGCCGAGCACGTTCGCCGCAGCCGCGCCGTGACGCCTGAAAACCCCTTGCAGGACGAGCGGGGGCATATCAGGGTACCGCCCGGCGAGCTCGCGCTTCGCCGCCTCGCGGCTCGCCCAATCGCTGCCAGAAAGCGGGACCTGCGCGGTCCAGGGCGGCTTGAGGCCGGGGAAATACGGCGCGAGCTTCGCGAGGGTGTGCTCGGCAAGGCGCC
>DATADT010000224.1:0-2047 GCA_036258355.1 Burkholderiales bacterium | reverse complement strand
ACCATGCACGTGCTCGGCGAGGCGCTGTCGCGCGCCGCGGGCGTCGAAATGACCCACGTGCCGTTCAAGGGCGCGGCGCCGCTCAAGCAGGAGCTGATCGCCGGCCGCATCAACCTCGGCGGCGACCAGCTCTCGACCTCGCTCGCCGACATCAAGGCTGGCAAGCTGAAGGCGCTCGCCACCAGCGCCTCGCGCCGCATCGCCGAGCTGCCCGACGTGCCGACGGTGCGCGAGCTCGGCTACCCGATGCTCGAGGCCGAGGGCTGGAACGGCTTCTTCGCGCCGGCCAAGACGCCGCGCGAGGTCCTCGATCGGCTGAACCGCGAGTTCGCCGCGGCGGCGAAGCACCCGGAGGTCGCGAAGCGCTTGCGCGAGATGGGCGCCGAGCCGGTGGGCTCGTCGGGCGCCGAGCAGGAGGCGATTTTCAAGCGGCAGATGGACCAGTTCCGGCCGATCATCAAAGAGATGCGGATAGAGGGCTAACCCATGAGAAAGATCGTCCTCGGATTGCTTTTCGTTTGCGGGACCGCGGCTGCGCAATCGTGGCCCACGAAACCGGTCAAGCTCATCGTCACGTATCCGCCTGGCGGCAGCTCGGACCTGATGTCGCGCGTCTACGGCGCGAAGCTCGGAGAGCTGTGGGGTCAACAAGTAGTTATCGAATCGAAGCCCGGCGCCGCGGGCTCGATCGGCATGGACTTCGCCGCGAAGCAGCCGAACGACGGCTACACCTTCGTCGTGGGCAACCTGGGCCCGGTAGCGGTCAACCCGCTGCTCTCGAAGGTCCCGTACAACATCGAGAAGGACTTCGTGCCGGTGTCGATGATCTCCACCGGTCCGAACGTCCTCGTGGTGCGGGCCGACGCCCAGTTCAAATCTCTCAAGGAAGTCATCGATTTCGCGAAAGCGAACCCCGGCAAGCTCAACTACGGCACGAGCGGCCCGGGCAGCGTGTCGCATCTTTCGAGCGAGATGCTGAAGAACATCACCAAGGTCGACGCCGTAGAGGTCGCCTACAAGGGCGGCGTGCTCGCCGTGCAGGACCTCCTCGGCGGCCAGATCAACTTCATCTTCTCCGACTCGCTGCCCGCGATGCAGCACATCCGCGCCGGCAAGCTGCGCGCGCTGTGCGTCACCGGCCCGCAGCGCTCGGATCTGCTTCCCGAGCCGCCGCCGTGCCAGAGCGACGCCCCGGGCCTCGTGGCGGTGAACTGGTGGGGTGTCCTTTTCCCCGCCGGCACCCCGCGCCCGATCGTGCAGAAGCTCAACGCCGACACCGTCAAGGCGCTCGCCGACGCCGACGTGAAGAAGCGCTTCGCCGACCTCGGCGTCGAAGCGGTATCGAGCACGTCCGAACAGTTCGCGGCGTTTATCAAGGAAGAGATGGCCAAATACGCCAAGCTCATCAAAGAAGCGAATATCAAAGTCAATCCGTGAAGCTCTACGCGTTCTGGAGGTCGCTCGCGAGCTATCGCGTGCGCGTGGCCCTCGCGCTCAAGGGCCTGCGCGCGGAGGAGATCTCGATCGACCTTCTCAAGGGCAAGCAGAACACCGACGAGTACCTCGCGGTGAACCCGCAGGGCGTGGTGCCCGCGCTGGTGCTCGACGACGGCGGGCCGCCGCTCTTCCAGTCGCTCGCGATCCTCGAGTACCTGGAGGAGACGCGGCCCATGCCCCCGCTGCTCCCGAAGGACGCGCGCGGCCGCGCACGCGTGCGCGGGCTTTCGCTCATCGCCGCGGCCGACGGCCACCCGCTCATCACGCCCCGCATTCGCAATTACCTGGAAAAGGAGATGCGCCAGGACGAGGCGGCCCGCAATCGCTGGCTCGCGCACTGGACCCTGCGCGCTCTCGAAGCGATCGAGGTCCACCTCGCGAGGGAGGAGGAGACCGGCGCGTTCTGCCACGGCAACACGCCCACCATGGCCGACATCTGCCTCGCCTCGCAGGTCATCGGCGCGCTCGCCTACTTCAAGTGCGACACGTCGAGCGTGCCGGCGGCGATGCGCATCTACAACCGCTGCATGGAGATCGACGCCTTCGCCAT
>DATADT010000223.1:0-4594 GCA_036258355.1 Burkholderiales bacterium | reverse complement strand
GAAGGACGTCGCCCGGACCTCGGCGGCGGAGAAGGCCCTGCGCTTCAGGGCTTGATACCGAGCTGCGGAATGAGCTTCGCGTAGCGGGCGTGCTCGCTGCGCACGTAGGCGGCGAACTGCTCCGGCGTCATCGGCTCGGCGACGTCCACCGCCAGCGCCTTGAACCGCGCGCTCACCGTCGGATCCTGCATGGCCTTCTGGATTTCCGAGTTGATTTTCGCGATGGATTCGCGCGGCGTCCCAGTGGGCGCATAGAAGCCAAAGTGCGGCCCGCCGTCCACGCCCTTGATGCCGTTCTCCTCCAGCGTCGGCACGCCGGGAAAATCGGGATGCCGGCTCGGGCCGGCGATGGCGATCATGCGCAGCTTCCCGGCTTTCGCCTGCGGCACGCCGACGCCCGGGTCGAAGGCGAAATCGATCTGCCCGCCGAGCAGGTCCTTGAGCGCGGGGCCCGCACCTTTATACGGGACGTGATTGAGCGTCACCTTCGCCTCGCGCGCGAAAACCTCGGTGGCGATGTGCGGCGAGGTTCCGTTGCCCGGCGTGCCGTAGTTGAGCTTGCCAGGATTGCTGCGCGCATAGGCGAGGAACTCCGCGAGGTTCTTGAAGGGCCGTTCCGGATGCACGAGCACGTAGAGCGACACGCGACCCGTGGCCGCGACCGGCGCAAGGACCTTGAGCGGATCGAGATCGGGCCGGTTCACGACGTGCGGCGCGATCATCATGCTCGAGCCCGGCGAGTAGAGCAGCGTGTGGCCGTCCGGGTCGGAGCGCGCCACGGCGTCGAAGCCGATGTATCCGTCTCCGCCGGCACGGTTCTCCACCGGGAACGGCTGCCCGAGCGTCTCCTGCAGGCGCGCGCCGAGCACGCGCGCGGTCACGTCGGCCACCCCGCCCGGCGCGACGTTGACGATGACGCGCACGGGCTTCGACGGCCAGGGCTGTGCCTGGCAAGCGAGCGAAGCAACGATTCCGAGAGCGAGAAGAATGCGTTTCATTGTTCCCCGTTCCTCTATTGCGGCTTGATGCCCGCGTCCTTGATGACCTTGCTCCACGTCTGCACCTCGGCGCGCACGAACCCGGCGAACTCCTCCGGGCTCTCGCCGCCGAGCAGCGTGCCGAGCGCCGCGGCGTCGTCGCGGATTTCCTTGAGCTGCAGCACGCGCGCGGTTTCCTTGTGCAGGCGCTCGACGATCGGCCGCGGCGTGCCCGCCGGCACGAAAAGCCCGTTCCACCCCAGCCCGACGATCGGGTAGCCGCCCTCGGCCATCGTCGGCACGTCGGGCAGGATCGCCATGCGGTTGCGGTCGGCGACCGCGAGCGCGCGCAGCTTCCCGGCGCGCACCATGTCCCGGATCACGATCGGCGCGAGGAACGCGCTCGCGACATGGCCCCCGGTCAGGTCCGGGACCTCGGCGCCGATCGCCTTGTACGGTACCTCGCGCACCTGGATGCCGGCCAGGAGCTTGAGCTGCTCGCCGATCATCTGGGTGATCGCGCCCGTGCCGCCCGAGGCGTAGGTGAGCGAGTTCGGCTGCGCTTTTGCGAGCGCCACGTATTCCTGCAGCGTGCTCGCCGGCACCGAGGGATGGACGACCATGACGAGCGGCGTGAGGTAGAGGCGCGTGACCGGCACGAGCTTGTCGTTCAGCACGCAGCACGGATCGGGCGCGAGCGCATCGTTGATCGCGTTGTTCACCACCGCCTGGAACAGCGTATAGCCGTCGGGCGCAGAGCGCGCCGCTTCGCGCGCGCCGATCATGCTGTTCGCGCCCGGCCGGTTCTCGACGATCACCGGCTGCCCGAGCGCCTCGCCGAGCTTCGGCGCCACGCGCCGCGCGTTGACGTCGACCGCGCTGCCCGCGCCGGTGGGCACAATCCAGCGCAGCGGCTTGCTCGGGTAGCTCTGCGCAAGCGCCGCCGAGGAGAAAACGAGCAGGACGAGCAGAAGCCTCATTTCAGGAAGTCCGCCAGCACCCGATTGAACCCCTCCGGGTTCTGGATATTAGCGATGTGCGCGGCTTTCGGCACCGAGACGTGGCTTGCGCCCTTCACTTTCTCGCTCAGTCCCTTCATCAGCTCGGGCGGGCCGCCGAGCTTGTCCTCCCCCCCGCTCACATAGAGCGTTCGGGCTCTTATCTCGGGCAATCGGTCTTCCAGGTCGAGCCCGAGGAAGGCAGCCGTAACGCCCATGTATCCCTCGAGCGTCGTGCCGCGGATCATCTTGCGAATCTTTTCCAGCACCTCCGGATGCGCGGCCTTGAACTCCTCCGAGAACCAGCGCTGCACCGTCGGCTCGACGATCGCCTCGAGCCCCTGCTGCTGGACCGTCCCGCGCAGCTTGTGCCACATCGCCGCGAAATCCGGGACCATGCGCGCGCGGCAGCAGCACGGCATGAGGGCGTCAGCCCGTCCGGGATGCTCGATCGCGAATGCCTGGACGATGGCGCCGCCGAGGCCGAGGCCCACCAGGCTCGTCTTGCGCACGCTGAGCGAGTCGAGGAGCGTCTTCAGGTCCTCCACCAGGAGCTTCATGCTGTAGGGTCCGGCGGTCGCGTCGCTCCCGCCGTGGCCACGCAGGTCGTAGCGGAGGATGCGGAAGTCGCGCTCGAGCGCCGGCACCTGGCCGTCCCACATCGTGAGGTCGTTCGCGATCCCGGTGACGAAGGTCACCCACCGCGAGCCTGCGCCGTCTATCCGGTGGCGAGTCTTCAAGCCAGGGTAAAGGCCTCGTGCACCGCGCTCTGCACGCCGCCGCCCATCACCGGGCCGCCGCCGGCGACGTAGATCGCGTCGCCGACCACGGCGGCGCCGAGCCCGTGGCGCGGCGTCGGCATGGGCGCGTACTGTTCCCATGCGTCCTTTTCCGGATCGTAGGCTTCGTTCTGGCCGAAGACGCGGTTCGCGCCCTCGCCGCCCATGACGAAAATCCTGCCGCGGTAGAGCACTGCGCCGTGCCCCGAGCGCGCGGTCGGCAGCGGGTTTCGCATCTCCCAGCGGTCCTTCGCCGGGTCGTAGGAATGGTGCAAATTGGAATTGGTGTAGAAGTTGTTGACTCGGCCGCCGACGACATAGATGAGCTTCCCGACCGCGAGGGCGCCGATGTGGTCGCGACCGGTGGGCAGCGGCGCGCGCTGCGTCCAGCGATCGCTCCTTGGTTCGTACACCAGGTGCCAGTCGACCGAGCGCTTCGCTTCAGAGGTATCGCCTACCGCGCCGCCGATCGCGTGCAGCACGCCGCCGAGCGCCACGCATGCCACCGAGCCGCAAGCGTGAGGCAGCGGCGCGATCGAAACCCAGCGATCCTTCTCATATAGAAAGCACTGGTTATGCGGCCTTCGGTTCTGGTCGATGAAGCCGCCGATCGCGTAGAGCCTGCCGTCGAGGAACTCGACGCCGACGTGGTTTGCGCCGCGGGGCAGCGGCGCCGCCTCGGTCCACCGATCGGTCGCCGGGTCGTAGACATGGTGATACGACCGGTCTACGCGCTGCTCGGCATAGCCGCCCACGATGTGCATGCGCCCGGCGTGCGCGGTCGCCCACGCCATCTCGCTCCTCGGCAGCGGCAGCGGCGTGCGCGTTGCCCAGCGGCCCAGGCTGGCCGCCTTGGGCGCGGGGCTGTCGAAGACGCTCTGCTGGGCGGCAAGGTCGGGCCGGTCGACGCGGCCGGGCTCGCGCAGCCGCTCGTACAGCCCGCCGTGATGCTGCGCAAAGGCCGCCGCGGGTAGCCACAGCCCGCTCGCCAAAATCGCACGCCGCCGGGGATTCACAGTTAGGATTTCACCATGAAAGTCATCGCACTCGAAGAGCACTACTGGGATCCGGAAGTCGCCGCCCATTTCAAGGAGCGCGGGCCGGAGATGCGCGTACCGGCGCTTCAGGAGCGGCTGCTCGACCTCGGTGCGCTGCGGCTGAAGGAGATGGATGAGGCCGGCATCGAGCTACAGGTCCTGTCGCACGGCGCGCCCGCCACGCAGCGCATCGACGCCGACACCGCGGTGCCGCTCGCGCGCCGAGCCAACGACCGGCTCCATCAAACCGTTGAAAAGAATAAGGGAAGGTTCGAAGCCTTCGCCGTTCTGCCGACCGCCAACCCCAAGGCCGCCGCCGACGAGCTCGAGCGCACCGTGACGAAGCTCGGCTTCAAGGGCGGCATGGTGCACGGCCTCACCGCGGTGGACGGCTCGCTCCTCTTCCTCGACGACAAGCGCTTCTGGCCGATCTTCGAGCGCGCGCAGGCGCTCGACGTCCCGCTCTACATGCACCCGGCGGTTCCGCACAGGGCGGTCATCGAGGCTTACTACAAGGACTATCTCGAGCACTTTCCCGGGCTCATGACAGCCGCATGGGGCTTCACCGTGGAGACCGCGACGCAGGGCATCCGCCTCGTCCTTTCCGGCCTGTTCGAGGCTTACCCGCGGCTCAAGATCATCCTCGGCCACCTCGGCGAGTCGCTTCCGTTCTCGCTCTGGCGCATCGACATGGCGCTCGCTCGGCAGGGCAACCGCAAGACCCCGTTCCGCGACACCTTCCGCGAGCACTTCTGGATTACCACGAGCGGCAACTTCTCGACGCCAGCGCTTCTCTGCTGCGT
>DATADT010000222.1:0-15074 GCA_036258355.1 Burkholderiales bacterium | reverse complement strand
TCGGTGACCTCGAAGCCGCCGCGCAGCGGCCGGTTGAAGACGTAGCGCGCCACCACGTCGACGAACGTGAGCGACATCATGCAGAAAAGGATGATCGAGGCGGCGACGCCGAGGACCGCGTCGGCCCGCCTCTCCCAGTTGCGTTCTTGCTTCGTACTGTTACTTCTTCTCGGCTGCGGCGACTTTCTTCAGCTCGGCGCGGAATTCTTCGAGGATCGCCTTGGCGTCGACGCCCTTGGCGCTCGCCTGCTTGATCCAGTCGTCGATGATCGGCGCCGAGCGCTTTTGCACTTCGGCCTGAAGCGCCTTGTCCGCTTGCACGATCTTGACGCCGGACTTCTTCAGCGCGTCGAGGCCGCGCTGGTCGGCGGTGTCCCAGGAATTGCCGCAGGTGCGCGCGACGTGCTCGTACCCGAGCTTCTCGATGATCGCCTGGTCCTGCTTCGGCAGCTTGTCCCACTTGTCCTGGTTCATGAAGAACCCGAACGCCGAGCTGTACATGCCGCCGGGGAAGATGGTCGCCTGTTCGAGCACGGTGTCGAGCTTGAACGAGACCACCGACTCGAGCGGAAAGAATACGCCGTCGGCGACGCCGGACTTGAGCAGCTCGTAGGACTCCGGCGCGGGCTTGACGAAGGCGGAGGCGCCGATGATGTTGGCAACCTTCTCCGCGACCCCGCCGCCGGTGCGGATCTTCAGGCCCTTGATGTCGTTGATATTGCCCACGGCCTTCTTGGTGAACAGCTGGCCGGGCCCGTGGGTGAAGACGCCGATGAGCTTCACGCCTTTGTACTCGCCCACCTTGTGGAAGTGCTTCCAGTGGATGCGCGAGTAGGCGATCGAGTTCACGAGCGAGCTGTCGCCCATCCCCGGCAGCTCGGGCATGAGCGGCATGACGTGCCGTGCCGGCGTGTAGCTCGCGGTGACGTAGGAAAGGTCTACCAGCCCGTCGCGCACCGCGTCGAAGGTCCCGGGCGGCGCCGACGGGTGCTTGGGCAGCACCTGGAACTTGACGCGTCCGCCGGTCGCCTTCTCGACTTCGGCGGTCCAGTTTACCTGCCAGATGCTCAGATGGTGCTGCGGCGAAACCCAGGATGAATACGTGAGCGCGGTCTGCGCCTGCGCTGGCGCACAAGCCGCCGCGGCGAAGGCGAGCGCCGTCATCGATGGTCTGATCATTGCGTTTCCTCCTCCTTAAGGTGCCGTAATCATAAATGTTTGCTTCGGCGGTTGTGCAATATCAAAGAGCGCGTTGTGTTTGGATTTCGATTTGGGATACGATGCGCTCTCGCGTGGAAGGGTAAGAGGCAGGGGGAGAGCGCATGCCACACGTGGTCACCAAGTCCGACCTCGTCCAGGTTGCGGCAAAAGCGGGAAACCTGAGCAAGGTCGCGGCAAGCGAAGCGGTGAACGCCTTGTTCGACGCGATCGTCGCCAACGTCGCGAAAGGCAAGCGCGTCACCGTGGTCGGCTTCGGCACCTTTCTGCCGCGCACCCGCAAGGCGCGCGCCGGGCGCAGTCCCGTGAACGGCAAGGAGATCAAGATCCACGCCAAGACCATCCCGGCCTTCGCCGCAGGCCAGGGCTTCAAGCAGGCGGTCGACAAGAACTAGCGCTGTTAGCGCTCCCCTCGCAGCCCCTTGTTTTTTTGGGGATTGCCAAGCAGAATCCGCGGGCGAATGAGCTCCTCGCCCTATGGATAAGCCGCTCATCCTCTCTCTGGACGCCCACGGCGTCCCGCACCGCTGGATCAGCTGGCAGCAGGCCTGCTTCTACTACGCCAAGGATCTGGTGGCGTGGACGCTCGGCGAGGAAAAGTTCACGTACTACGGAGGGATCTGCCGCCGCACCGGCGAGCGCTCGAGCATCACCGCGCACTCGATCGTGGCGATCAAGGGCAGGGCGCTCGCCGCCCGGGGCTTCAACCAGGTGCCGCCGCTCAACAACCGCGAGCTCTTCCGCCGCGACCGGCACACGTGCGCCTACTGCGGGGGCGAGTTCAGCTATTTCCGCCTGACCCGCGACCACATCACGCCGCTTTCGCGCGGCGGCCGCGACACCTGGATGAACGTGGTCACGAGCTGCCGGCAGTGCAACGGCCACAAGCGCAATCGCCTGCCGCAGGAATGCGGCCTCGAGCTGATGTACGCGCCCTACGTGCCGAACAAGGCCGAGTACCTGATCCTCACCAACCGGCGCATCCTCGCCGACCAGATGGAGTTTCTGAAGCAGCACGTGGCCAGCCATTCCCGGTTGGTGCTCGCCCCTGCCTGAGTTTTGGCGCAATAGCGGCTTTCATCTCCTAGAGCGCAACCCTGCCGGAAGGCTTCGGGTTACCGACGACTTCCTGCGCGCGTATTACCTGCGGCCCGAGATTCATCCGGCGGAGGAGTCGGGAGAAGCAGAGCGGCGGCTGCACGCGGCGCTCATGGAAGAACCGAGAAGGGTAGTAGACGAGAGAGACCTTGCAGCGCTCGAGGATGCCGATGCGCGCGACAACTACGGCATCCTGCTGCGGTTCCGGCAGAAGCTGCTGGACGCCGGCACCGTGGAGGGTTGCTACATGAGCCTCTTCAAGGCGCCGATCGACGTGCTGCCGATGTTCATCGACCAGCTCGCGCACGTCATCCTGCGCAACATCCTCGACGGCTGCGACGATGCGCTGCAGCTGCGCGCGGGCGAGCTCTTCTTTCGCGAGCAGAAGGCCACTATCCAGGATGGCCATGTGCTGCTCGCGGACCTCGAAACGGTCGAGATGCATGCGAGCGGCAACCGGTACGGTTCGATCGGCCGCCTCATCGTCGAGGCGCAGGGCGACGTTGCGAAGGTCGACCTCGACGTGCTCGACCGTGCCAATGCCGCGATCTACTGGGAGCGCGAGTCGCGCCACGACACCGTGATCAGCCTGACCTACGGTCGGCCTGCGCTCGACGCTTTCTGCCGTGTCATGGAAGCGTGGATCGCTCATTTCCTGCAGCTCAAGGTGGCGATCAAACCCGTGCGCAAGATCGAGGAGCCGCGCTGGGCGTGGCACGTGGGGCTCGACGCAGAGTCGACCGCGATCCTGAACGAGCTGTGGAGCGGCAGCGAGATCGAGCACGGGCGCATGCGCAACATCCTGGCGCTCTTCGCGCTCGAGTTCGACGAGCCGGCGGCCATGCGCGCCGATGTGCGGGGACGGACGGTCTACCTCGCGCTCTCGTGCGAGGGCGGCGTGGTGAGGATGAAGCCGCAGAACCTGCTCACCAACCTTCCGCTCAATGAAGCCTGACTACTGGGATCGCGCGAAGCGCGCGCTCTCGCGCCGGGACGCTGTCATGGCGGCGATCATCCGCTCGCGCCCGAAGGTGTTTCTCATGCGCCGCGGCGAACCGTTCCTAACGCTCGCGCGCGCGATCTGCGGCCAGCAGATCTCGGTCAAGGCCGCGCAAAGCGTCTGGGACAGAATTTGTATCTGTCTTGATCACAGGATCACCCCGGAGGCGGTCATAGCTCGGGACAGAAAAAAGCTGCGTGCTTGCGGGCTCTCGGACCGCAAGACCGAATACATCGCCGACCTCGCGCAGCACTTCGCCGACGGGCGCATCCACGTACACCGCTGGCCCGAGATGTCGGACGAAGAGATCATTACCGAGCTGGTCGAAGTGCGCGGCATCGGACGCTGGACCGCGGAGATGTTCCTGATCTTCAACCTGCTGCGGCCCGACGTATTTCCGCTCGACGACCTGGGCCTGCAGAAAGCCATCCGATATTCGTATTTCCGAAAAAGACCTGTGTCCATACGGACCATGCGCAAGCTTGGTGAAAGCTGGCGGCCGTGGCGCTCGGTGGCCACCTGGTATCTTTGGCGCTCGCTCGATCCGCTGCCGGTAGAATACTGAGCCGGGGATGAAGACCACCTTCCTCGAATTCGAGCAGTCGATTGCGGAGCTCGAGACGCGCATCGAAGAGCTGCGCTTCGTGCAGGACGATTCCGCCGTCGACATCTCGGAAGAGATCCAGCGCCTCACCAAGCGCAGCCAGTCGCTCACCAAGGACATCTACGGCAAGCTCACGCCGTGGCAGGTCGCGCAGGTGGCGCGCCACCCGCAGCGCCCGTTCACGCTCGACTACATCCAGGCGCTGTTCACCCATTTCGAGGAGCTGCACGGCGACCGCACGTTTTCGGACGACGCCTCGATCGTCGGGGGGCTCGCGCGCTTTAACGGCGCGCCGTGCGTGGTCGTCGGCCACCAGAAGGGGCGCGATACCAAGGAGAAAATCGCGCGCAATTTCGGCATGCCCAAGCCCGAGGGCTATCGCAAGGCGCTGCGGCTCATGAAGCTCGCCGAGAAGTTCGGCTTGCCGGTGTTCACTTTCGTGGACACGCCGGGCGCCTACCCCGGGATCGACGCCGAGGAGCGCGGCCAGTCGGAAGCGATCGGAAGGAACCTCTTCGAGATGGCGCGCCTGCGCGCGCCGATCATCGTCTCCATCATCGGCGAGGGCGGCTCGGGTGGCGCGCTCGCGATCGCGGTGGGCGACGTCATCCTGATGATGCAGTACGCCACCTACTCGGTGATCTCGCCCGAGGGCTGCGCCTCGATCCTCTGGCGCAGCGCCGAGATGGCCCCCGACGCCGCCGAGGCGCTCGGCATCACCGCGAGCCGCCTTAAAACGCTGGGGCTGGTCGACAAGATCGTTCCCGAGCCGCTGGGCGGCGCGCACCGCGACCCGCAGGCGGCGACGCAGGCGCTGAAAAAGGCGCTCGCCGAGGCGCTCAAGCAGGTGCAGAACAAGAAGCCGAAAGAACTGGTCGAGACCCGGCTCGAGCGCCTGATGGCCCATGGCAAGTTCAAGGAAGCGACGCAGCGGTAGCGCGCGCATTGCCGTCGGGCTGTCGGGCGGCGTCGATTCGGTAGTCCTGCTTCACATGCTGAAGGAACGCGCCGCCGCGCAGCGCCTCTCGCTGGAAGCCGTTCACGTTAATCACGGCTTGAGCCCGAACGCCGACGCCTGGGCCGCCTTGTGCCGGCGGCTGTGCAAGCGCCTCGGCGTGCCGCTGACCGTCAAAAGGGTAAAGGTGGTGAAGCGCGGCGAGGGCCTCGAGGCTGCCGCCCGCGAGGCGCGCTACAAGGTCTTTTCGGAGCTGAAAACGGACTGCATCGCGCTGGCGCACAACCTCGATGACCAGGCCGAAACGGTGCTGATGAACCTGCTGCGCGGCACGGGGCTGCGCGGGGCGCGCGGCATGCTTGCCAGATCCCCGTTTCGTGAGAAGACTTTGCTGCGACCTTTGCTCGAAACGTCGCGCAGGGAGATTGAGGCGTATGCGCGCCGCCACGGGCTCGAGTGGATCGAGGACGAAAGTAACGCCGACGAGTCACTGACGCGCAACTTCATCCGACGGCGGATCGGACCGCTCCTCGAGCAGAAGTATCCGAAATGGCGCGAGAACCTCGCCCGGGCGGCGCGGCACTTCGCGCGCAGCGAGGCCGAAGCGCAGGAACTGCTGCGTGAATTTCTGCGCGCCCGGGGGCTGCGCGCCCCGAGCGAAGCGAAGCTCGTCGAGATGCTGAAGCAGCTCACCTCGCGCGGCAGCCGCACGCTGATCGAGCACGACGGCGCTCGCCTGCGCGTCTACCGGGGCAGGATCGTCGAGGACCGCCGCGTCCGCCCGTTTACGCCGATTGCTTGGAAGGGCGAGCGCACGCTTGCGATCCCGGAGCTCGGCGGCGAGCTGCGGTTTCGCCCCGCCCGCGGCAAGGGCATCGCGGCTAGCGCGAAGCCGCTGCGCGTGCGGCTGCGCTCGGGCGGCGAGCGCCTGCAGCCCGACCCGCGGCGGCCGCGGCGCACGCTAAAAAACCTCTTCCAGGAAGCGGGCGTGCCGCCCTGGGAACGCGACCGCTTGCCGCTTCTCTTCCGCGGCGACGATCTGGTCTGGGTACCCGGGCTTGGCATCGACGCGCGCTACCAGGCGGGCAAAAATGCTTTCGGCGTGTTGCCAGAATGGCGTAGAATCGCGGGTTAATTTCTTGAATTACAAGGGGAATGGAGTCCGCATGGCGGTGGAGCAGACGCTCTCGATCATCAAGCCGGATGCGGTGAAGAAGAACATGATCGGGCAGATCCTCGCGCGCTTCGAGGCCGCGGGCTTGCGCATAGTGGCGGCGCGGATGATGCATCTGTCGCGCGCCCAGGCGGAGGGCTTCTACGCGGTTCACCGCGAACGGCCGTTTTTCGCGCCGCTGGTGGAGTTCATGACCTCGGGACCGGTGCTCGTGCAGGTGCTCGAAGGCGAGAACGCGATCACGCGCAACCGCGAGCTGATGGGCGCGACCGATCCGAAGAAGGCCGTCAAGGGGACGATCCGCGCCGATTTCGCCGAGTCCATCGACGCCAATGCGGTGCACGGCTCGGACGCGCCGGAGACGGCGCGCAAGGAGATCGCGTACTTCTTCCCGGTGTGCGAGGTGTACTCGCGATGACGAACCTGCTGGGGCTCGATGAAGCCGGGCTCGAGCGCTTCTTCGAAGCGCTGGGCGAGAAACCGTTCCGTGCCCGCCAGATACTGCGATGGCTGCATCAGCGCGGCGAAGCCGAGTTCGGGCGCATGACCGATATCGCGCGCGAGCTGCGCGAGAAGCTTGCCGCCGGCACGCGCATCGAGGCGCCGCGCATCGTCGGCGACACGCTGGCCGCGGACGGCACTCGCAAGTGGCTGCTCAAGGTCGACGGAGCGAATGCGGTCGAGGCGGTGTTCATTCCGGAGGCGCGGCGCGGCACACTTTGCGTCTCGAGCCAGGCGGGCTGCGTGCTCGACTGCGCGTTCTGCTCGACCGGCAAGCAGGGTTTCAACCGCAACCTGACGAGCGCCGAGATTATCGGCCAGCTATGGCTCGCCAACCGGCTGCTGGAGGGGGAACGACCCGTCACCAACGTAGTGATGATGGGCATGGGAGAGCCGCTCCTTAACCTCGACAACGTGATTCCCGCGCTGCGCCTCATGCTCGACGACAACGCGTACGGGCTTTCGCGCCGGCGCGTCACCGTGTCGACCGCCGGCGTGGTTCCCGGCATGGACCGGCTGCGCACGGAGTGCGCGGTTGCGCTTGCCGTGTCGCTGCACGCGCCGAACGATGCGCTGCGCGACCGCCTCGTGCCGGTGAACCGCAAGTACCCGCTCGTCGAGCTCATCGCGGCGTGCAATCGCTACCTGGAAAAGGCGCCCCGCGATTTCATCACCTTCGAGTACGTAATGCTCGAGGACGTGAACGACACGGACGCCCACGCACGCGAGCTCGTCGCCCTTGCGGCCAAAGTGCGCAGCAAGTTCAACCTCATCCCGTTCAACCCGTTTCCTAATTCGGGCTTCAAGCGCTCCTCGCCCGAGCGGATGCGGCGCTTCGCCGAGTTGCTGCAGCACGCCGGCCTCACCGTCACGACGCGCAAGACGCGCGGCGATGACATCGCCGCTGCCTGCGGCCAGCTCGCCGGCGATGTCGTCGATCGCACGCGCCGCACGCTCAACCTGAAGGAAGCCCGCGTATGAACCGCTGGACATCCATCCTGATCGCGCTGCTCGCCGGCTGTGCCGCACAGAGCCCGGACCCAATGCACGACACCGGGACCTTGCAAGGCGAGGCGGGCGACAAGCGCAACCGTGCGCGCCTGCATACCGAGCTTGCCTCGCTCTACTACACCAACGGCAACATGGCAGTGGCGCTGGAGGAGCTGCGCGCCGCGACGACGGCGGATGCCAACTACGGTCCCGCTTACGGCATGTATGGCGTGGTGTACATGCAGCTCAAAGAGACTGCAAAGGCGGGAGAGAGCTTCGACCGCGCGCTGCGCCTCGCGCCGAACGACCCGGATATCAACCACAACTACGGCTGGTTCCTCTGCCAGACGGGCCGCGAGGAGGCGTCGATCAAACATTTCGAGCACGCCGTTCGCAACCCGCTCTACCCGGCGCCGTGGCGGTCGTACGCGGCGGCGGGCGCGTGCACGCTGAAGATGAACCAGGTCAAGGAGGCCGAGGCCTACTTCGAGCGCGCGCTCAAGCTCGAGCCCGATGAGCCTTCGTCGCTGCTTCAGCTTGGCCAGATCCGCTACAAGCAGGGCAACATCGGCGAGGCGCGCAAGCTCGTGGCGCGCCACAACAAGCTCGTTACTCCGAGCGCCGAGTCGCTTTGGCTCGCGGTGCGCATCGAGCGCCGCCTGGGCGAGCGCCTGCAGGAGCAGGCGTATGCCAACCAGCTGCGCCGGCGCTATCCCAGCTCGTCGGAATACCAGGCGCTGCTGCAGGGGCGGTATGACTGAAATGACCGGGGTGGGCCAGGAGCTTGCCGCCGCGCGCGAGGCGCGCGGGCTCGCCGTAGCCGACGTCGCGCAGCAGCTCAAGTTCGCGCCGCGCCAGCTGGAGGCGCTCGAGCAGGAGCAGTTCGAGGCGCTGCCCGGCGCCACTTTCACGCGCGGCATGGTGCGCAACTACGCGCGGCTGCTGAAGCTCGATCCCGAGTCGCTCGTGCAGCGCATCGCCGGCCGATGCGAGGTTCCGGATTCCGGCCGCCTCGCGGTGCGCTACCAGCAGCCTGTGCCGTTCTCCGACAGCGCTCGGCGCTCGACTTTCACCTACCTCTCCGCGTCGCTCGGGGTGCTGCTCCTCGTGGGCGGGGTCGCCTACCAGTGGCACCAGGAGCGCACCGCGGCGGCCAGGAAGGCGACGACGACGGTCATAGCGACCGCCAAGCCGGCACCGCGCGAGCCTGAGCCGGCCCCGGTGACAGCAGCGCTGGCCGCGCCGGTCGCCGCGCCGGTGGCCGCACCGGCATCGCCGGTTCAGCCGGTCGTCCGGGAAAAAATCATTACCGAACGCAAGCCGGTCGTTGCTCCCGCGTCGGCACCTCGCTTCGCCGGGGCACATCGCCTCGTCGTGCGCACCGAGGGCGAGGCTTGGATCGAGATCAAGGATTCCGCCGACCGCATGCTCGTGTCGTCGCTCAACCCGCCGGGAAGCGAGCGCGTCGTGCGTGGCCGGCCGCCGTACAGCCTGGTCATCGGCAACGCCTCGCAAGTCAGCGTTACGTACGACGACAAGCCGATCGACCTTGCCCCGCATACCCGGCAGGACGTAGCGCGCCTCACGATCCCCTGAGGCTCATGGAACGACGAATCTCGCGGCAGGTTGCCGCCGGCGGCGTGCGCATCGGCGGCGGTGCGCCGATCGTGGTGCAGTCGATGACCAACACCGACACCGAGGACGCGGCCGCGACCGCGCGCCAGGTCGAGGCACTCGCCCGCGCTGGCTCCGAGCTCGTGCGCATCGCGGTGAACACGCCGCAGGCGGCGGCGCGCGTCGCCGAGATCCGCGAACGCCTCGATGCGGCCGGCTGCACGGTGCCGCTGATCGGGGACTTCCACTACAACGGCCACAAGCTCCTTGCGCAGTATCCCGATTGCGCGCGCGCGCTCGCCAAGTACCGCATCAACCCTGGCAACGTGGGCAAGGGCGCAAAGCGCGACGAGCAGTTCGCCACGCTGATCGAGTGCGCGATCCGCTACGGGAAGCCCGTGCGGATCGGCGTCAACTGGGGCAGCTTGGACCAGGAGCTGCTCGCGCAGCTGATGGACGAGAACGCAAGAAGAAAAGATTCTTTGGAAGCCGGCGAGGTGATGAAAGAAGCGGTTATCCGTTCCGCGCTCGACTCGGCGAAGCAAGCCGAGGCGTGGGGCCTGGCGCCGGATCGCATCGTGATCTCGTGCAAGATGAGCCAGGTCCAGGACCTGATCGCGGTCTACCGCGCGCTTGCCCCGCGCTGCGACTATGCGCTGCACCTCGGCCTTACCGAGGCGGGGATGGGTTCGAAGGGCATCGTCGCCTCGAGCGCCGCGCTCGCCGTACTCCTGCAGGAAGGCATCGGCGACACCCTCCGCGTCTCGCTCACCCCCGAGCCGGGCGGCAGCCGCACGCGCGAGGTACAGGTGGCGCAGGAGATCTTGCAGACGATGGGCTTGCGCTCCTTTTCGCCCATGGTAAGTGCGTGCCCGGGCTGCGGCCGAACGACCAGCACGGTGTTCCAGGAGCTCGCCCAGGACATCGAGAGATTCCTGAGGGACCAGATGCCGGTCTGGAAGACGCAGTACCCGGGCGTGGAAGAGATGCGCGTCGCGGTGATGGGCTGCGTGGTCAATGGCCCGGGCGAGTCCAAGCACGCGGACATCGGCATCAGCCTGCCCGGCACTGGCGAAGTGCCGGTCGCGCCGGTGTACGTCGACGGTAAGAAAACTGTGACGCTGAAAGGGGAACGCATCGCGCAGGAGTTCCAGGCGATCGTCGAGGATTACGTTAAGCGGAAATACGGGAAACGCATTCCCCTCAAGGCGGTGTGAAGTGCAGAAAGTGCGTCCCGCCCTGCTGCGGGGCTTCGACCAGGAGTACCTGCCGCAGGACCAGCTGCAATTCAACCGGCTGATCGACATCATCCGGCGCAACTTCGAGCTTTACGGCTTCCTGCCGATCGAGACGCCGTCGGCCGAGCGGCGCGAGGTGCTTACCTCCAAGGGCGGGGTCGAGAAGGAGATCTACGCGCTCACGCGGCTCGCCGAGGCGGATGACGACGAAGCGGCGACCAAGGGCGCGCTGCGCTTCGATCTGACGGTGCCGCTCGCGCGCTACGTCGCGATGCACGAGCGCGAGCTCGCTTTCCCGTTCCGCCGCTACCAGATCCAGCGCGTGTGGCGCGGCGAGACGCCGCAGGCGCGCAAGGGCCGCTTCCGGGAGTTCTACCAGTGCGACATCGACATTATCAACCGCGAGAAGCTGTCGTACCTTGCCGAGGCCGAGATCCCGAGCGTGATCTACAGCGTATTCAAGGAAATGGCGATCGGTGAATTCACTATCCGAATCAACAACCGCAAGGTGCTGAAAGGGCTGCTGCAAGAATTCCGCGTGCAGGACGAAAGGTCCTCCGCCGTGCTCCGGATACTGGACAAGACCGGGAAGGAGGACGCGGCGAAGATCCGCGCCGACCTCGAGCATGAAGGTTTGTCGCGCGAGGCGTCCGCGGAGCTTCTCGGTCTGATCTCGGAGAGCCGCGGCACCGACCAAACGCTTTCCGAGCTGAACGCAATCAAAAGCTGCGCTCAGGGCCTCGAGGAGCTGCGCCGGATCGTCGAAGCGATCCGGCAGTTCGGAGTCCCGGACTCCACCTTCGCCGTCGACCTCGGCGTGGTGCGCGGCCTCGACTACTACACCGGGACGGTCTACGAGACCACGCTCGTCAAGGCACCCGAGCTCGGCAGCATCTGCTCGGGCGGCCGCTATGACGACCTCGCAAGCTATTTCACCGACACGCGGCTTCCGGGGGTGGGAATTTCCATCGGGCTGACGCGGCTTTTCTCGAGGCTAAAGGAGGCCGGGCTGCTCCAGCCGCTGGCGCGGACGCCTGCCGAAGTGCTGGTGACAACCATGGACCCGCGCCACCTGGAGAAGTACCTCGCGATCGCCGCGAAGCTGCGGGCCGCCGGCATCAATACCGAGGTCTACCTGGAGCCCGCGAAGCTCGCAAGCCAGCTAACCTACGCCGACCGCAAAGGCTTCCGCATCGCCATAATCGCGGGCGAGAATGAATTCTCGAAAGGCATGGTGCAGATCAAGAACCTTTCCACCAAGACACCGCGGGACGTCCCAATGAACGAAGTCGTATCTGCGACAAGACAGGACCTTCGCTGATGGCCCTCGACCTTGAAGAGCAGGAACAGGTCGCGGAGCTGAAAGCCTGGTGGAAGCAGCACGGCAACCTCATTGTGACCGTGGTGCTCGCCGCGTCGGTGGCGTTCGCCGGGTGGCAGGGGTGGCGCTGGTACAGCGCGAGCCAGGCGGCGCAGGCGGCCGCGGTGTTCGACGCGCTCGCCAAGGCGGCGCAGACGGGCGACGCCAAGGCGGTGCGCGACTCGGCCGGCACTCTGATCGAGAGTTACCCGCGCACGCTATACGCGTCGATGGGCGCGCTCATAGCGGCGCGCTTCCACTTCGACCGCGGCGACCCCAAGGCCACCAAGGCGCAGCTCGAGTGGGTGGTCGAGCGCTCCCCGTCAGAGGATTTCCGCGACATCGCGCGCCTGCGGCTCGCCGCGATCGCGCTCGACGAGAAGGCGCCGGACGAGGCGCTGAAGCTGCTCGATGCCAAGCACGGCGCCGCCTACGAGTCGCAGTACGCCGCGCTGCGCGGCGACGCGCTGCTCGCCAAGAGCCAGCCCGCGGAGGCGCGCGCCGCCTACCAGCTTGCGCTCGACAAGGCGGGCAAGGAGCAAAGCGCTTTCCGCGAGAGCGTGCGCATGCGGCTCGAGGCGCTCGGAGGCTAACGGTGAAGTCGAGGCCGGCTTGGGCAGTGCTCGCGGTCGCGCTTGCCGCGTGCTCGGGACCCTCCGGCCCAAAGCCGGCCGACGTGCCGCGGCTGGACAACCCGAAGCCGGTGCGCACGCTATGGTCGGTCAACGTCGGATCGGCGCAGCGCTTTACTTTCCAGCCCACGCTTGCCGGCGACTCGGTATACGCCGCCGCGCGCGACGGTACGGTCACCCGGCTCGACCAGAAGACCGGCGAGCGGCGCTGGCGCGTTGGACTCGATCTGCGGCTCTCCGGCGGCGTCGGCGCCGACGAGGACACAGTCGCCGTCGCGAGCGAGGAGGGCGAGATCGTGGCGCTCGAAGCCGCCGACGGCAAAGTGCGCTGGCGCTCTCGCGTATCGAGCGAGGTGCTCGCGCCGCCGGCGGTCGGCGGCGGGCTGGTCCTCGTGCGCAGCCTCGACAACCGCGTGTTCGCCTTCGGCGCGAACGACGGCAAGCGGCGCTGGGTCTACCAGCGGGCACCCTCGAGCCTGCTCGTGCGCGCGCCCGCGGGCATCACGATCGCGGGCGGCCTGGCGTTCGCCGGCTTTCCCGGCGGCAAGCTCGCCGCGCTCATTCTCGACACCGGCGCGCTGCGCTGGGAGGGTACCGTCGCCCTGCCGAAAGGCTCCACCGAGCTCGAGCGCGTGGCTGACGTGATGGGCGCCCCGGCGGTGCAGGGCCGCGAGGTTTGCGCTGCGGCGTACCGCAGCCGGATCGCGTGCTTCGACGCGGCGAGCGGCCGGCAGCTCTGGGGCCGCGAGCTTGCCTCGCTCTCCGGCGTGAGCCTGGATGAGCGCTATGCCTACGTTGCCGACGAGCTCGGCGCGGTGCACGCGTTCGACCGCAGCAACGGTCAGTCGGTGTGGAAGCAGGACAAGCTCGCGCACCGGCAGCTCTCCACGCCGCTCCCCGGCGCCGACAGCGTCGCGGTGGGGGACCTGGAGGGCTACGTCCATTTCCTCGCGCGCGAAAACGGCGCCTTCGTCGCGCGCCGCGGGACCGGCGGCGGCGCGGTGCGCGCGGCGCCGGTCCCGCTCGGCGCGGGGCTGCTGGTGCAAACCGAAGACGGCGGCGTCTTTGCGCTGGCGCTGTGAAGCGGGTGGTCGCCCGACCGTTCATTGCCATCGTGGGCCGGCCGAACGTCGGCAAGTCCACCCTCTTTAACCGGCTGATTCGCTCGCGCGACGCGATCGTGCACGACGTGCCGGGCGTCACGCGCGACCGCCACTACGGCGAAGGGCGCCTGGGCGCGCGCGCCTTCATCGCGATCGACACGGGCGGCTTCGAGCCGCGCGCCGCCGAAGGGATCTTCGTCGAAATGGCGCGCCAGGCCGAGCAGGCGATGATCGAAGCCGATGCGATCGTTTTCGTGGTCGACGGGCGGAGCGGCCTTTCGCCCTCGGACCGCGATATCGCGGAAAAACTGCGCCGGTTGAAGGCTCCGGTCTTTCTTGCGGTGAACAAGACCGAGGGTATGCAGCCCGATATCGCGGTCGCCGAGTTCCACGAGCTCGGGCTGGGGCCGCCCGCGCCGATCTCCGCCGCGCACGGCGAAGGCGTCCGCGAGCTCATGGAAAAGGTGCTTTCGAACTTCCCGGAAGAGGGGGAACAGCAAGAAGCTCTTGAAAAGCACCCCAGGGTCGCCGTAGTGGGCCGGCCCAACGTCGGCAAGTCGACGCTGGTCAACGCGCTGGTGGGGGAGGAGCGGGTCATCGCGTTCGCCGAGCCCGGGACCACGCGCGATCCGATCGAGGTGCCGTTCGAGCGCGGCGGCCGGCGCTACACGCTGATCGACACCGCGGGGCTGCGCCGGCGCGGCAAGACCGGCGCGCCGGTGGAGTACTTCTCCATCGTGAAGGCGCTGCAAGCGATCGAGGCGGCGAACGTGGCCATTCTGCTGCTCGACGCCTCCACCGGGATCACCGAGCAGGACGCGCATGTCGCCGGCTACGTGCTCGAGCGCGGCCGGGCGGTGGTGCTGGCGGTCAACAAGTGGGACGCGGCCGACAAGGAGGCGCGCGCCCTGATGAAGTCGGAGCTTGCGTGGAAGCTCGGCTTCCTCGGCTTTGCCGAGACGCATTTCGTGTCGGCGAAGGAGGGTAAGGGGCTCGGCGCGCTCATGCGCTCGGTCGACGCCGCGCACACCGCGGCGATGGCGCGGCTTCCCACGCCCAAGCTGACCCGGGCGATGATGGCCGCAGTCGAGCGCCAGGCGCCGCCCAAGGCCGGGCTGGTGCGCCCCAAGCTGCGCTATGCGCATCAGGGAGGTGTCAACCCACCGCGCATCATCATCCACGGCAACGCGCTCGACCGCGTGCCGGAGTCCTACAAGCGCTACCTGGAAGGTTTCTTCAGGGAAAAATTTTCTTTGACGGGCACCCCGATGCGCATTGAGTTCCGCACCGGGCGAAATCCCTACGCTAAGAGCCGCTCCGCGCGAGGCTGAGGCTGCGCACGAGCCGCGGCAGGTCGAGGCCGCGCGACAGGAGCTTCCAGGCAATCATGCGCACGATGCGCGCGGTATCTGCGGCCGGCCGGTAGTGGCTCGGGCGCGCTTCGGGCGGGTAGAGCGCGGCGATCGGCACCGCGGCGGTGGGCACCCCAGCGCGGCCCGCCTCGATCAGGATCTCGCTCTCGAACGCGAAGCGCGCGCCCGGATTCACCGTCACCTCGCGCAGGAGCGAGGCGGGATAGAGCCTGAA
>DATADT010000221.1:0-10417 GCA_036258355.1 Burkholderiales bacterium | reverse complement strand
ATCCAGGGGCGCGAGGAGAACAACACGATCCACGATGAGGTCGGCATGCGCCATTACTACGCCGAGTGGTCCCGGCGCATGGGGCGGCCGGCCTACGATCCCTACCGCGAGGGCAAGCCCGAGCCGGTGCGGGCTGCGGCTTGAGATGAGAACCGAGCAAAGGCAGGCGGCCGAGGAGCTCGTCTACCGCTCCTGCCTCGCGCTCGACGCGAAAGACTACAAGGCATTCCTCGCGCTGTGCGAGGAGGATTTCCGCTACACCATCTCGACCTACAGCCCCGAGATCCGAAAGGAAATGGTGTGGCTCGACCAGGACCGCAAGGGCATGGAGACGCTCTTCACCAACCTGCCACGCCACAACAGCGACCATTCGCCGCTGACACGGCACGCCACGGTGTACACGGTGGAAGAAAAAGGGGCCGGCGCCGAGGTGGTGTCCGCCCTGCAGGTCTTCAAGACGGAGCTCGACGGCGGCGCGACCGAGCTGTTCGCGGTCGGACGCTTCTACGACACGGTGAAGTTCAATGGCGCCGGCGCGAGGCTCGCACGCCGGGTCGTACGGCTCGACACGCGGCTCCTCGGCTACGGGTACCACATTCCTTTCTAGAGTGATGCGGATCCAGGTGAACGCTCGCAACCGGGGCTACGAGTTCGACGCCCTTCCCGGCGAGCGCATCCTCTATGCCGGGCTGCGCGCCGGTATCGACCTGCCCTACGAGTGTGCGACCGGCACGTGCGGCACCTGCAAGGCGAAGCTCGTCTCGGGGCGCGTGACCGACCGCTGGCCCGGCGCCCCCGGCAAGAAGCATGTGAAACCGCAGGCGAACGAGTTCCTGATGTGCCAGTGCGCGGCGGAAGAGGCGCTGACGCTCGAGGTTTCCAACTTCGTCTACGCGCTCGAGCCGGGCGCGTGCGTGCCGCAGGCATGCAGCGGCACGGTGCGCAACCTGCGCGCGCTGACGCACGACGTCATGGAGTTCGCGCTCGAGCTCGAGCGGCCGCGCGACTTCGACGCCGGCCAGTTCGTACTGCTCGCCCCCGAGGGCATCGACGGCTACCGCGCCTACTCGATGTGCAACTACGAGCGCGGCGGCCGCAGCCTCGACTTCGTCGTCAAGCGCAAGGCCGACGGCGCGTTCTCGCGGTGGCTGTTCGGCGCCAACCGCGAGGGCGCGCGGCTCGACGCCTTCGGTCCGCTCGGAAAAGCGACCTTCGAGCCCGGGCTGGGCAAGAACCTGCTGTGCATCGCCGGGGGGGCGGGCATCGCCGGCATGATGTCGATCCTCGCGCGCGCCGACGCGGCGAACTACTTCGAGCGCCACCAGGGCTGGGTGTTCTTCGGCGTGCGCACGATGAAGGACGCTTTTTTCCTGAAGGAGCTGTCCTCGTCCAAGGCCCAAGTCACGGTCGCCCTTTCGGAGGAGGATGTTCCTCAGAGACACGAGTGGCCGAACCTCAAATTCGAGAAGGGCCTGGTGCACGAGGTGGCGAAGCGCGTCATGGCGGGCAAGTACCAGAACGTGCGCGCCTACGTGGCGGGCCCGCCGCCGGCGGTGGACGCGGCGATCCGCGTGCTGCTGCTCGACGCCAAGCTCACCACCGACAACATCCGCTACGACAAGTTCAGCTGATGGCGAAGCGCATGGTCTGCCGCGTGGCCGATGTCCCGGAAAACAGCCTCAAGGAATGCGAGGCCGAGGGCGGGCTCAAGCTCGTCGTGGCGAACGCCGGCGGCGAGTTCTTCGGTTTCCAGGCGGTGTGCCCGCACCAGGACGTGCCGCTGTGCGAGGGCCTGTTCGACGGCGCGACGCTCACCTGCCACATGCATCTCTGGCAGTGGGACGTGCGCACCGGCGCGCCGCTCGGCATCGCCGAGGCGCCGCTGCAGCGCTATCCGCTCGCGCGCGAGGGCGACGCGCTGTACCTGGGCGGCGAGTCGACGGCATTGGACGTGGGGGAGCTTTTCAACGGGCTTGAGCCCCGCACGCTCGAGAAGCTGACGGCATTAGCAAGAAGGGAAACCCATCCCGCCGGCGCGGTGCTGTACAAGCCGGACGATCCCGCCGACGACCTGTACGTGCTCGACTCCGGGCGCATCGAGTTTCTCGTCGGCCGCGGCGACCGCGCCGCGCTGGGCGGCTTCATGCTGAAGAAGGGTGAGGTATTCGGCTGGGCGGCGCTGCTTGAGAGCACGCCGGCGCGCATCGCCAGCGCGCGCTGCCTGGAAGCGTCGTCGGTCCTGCGCATCAACGGCCGGGCGGCGCTGGGCGTGCTCGAGGGCGACCCGGCGGCGGGTTTCACGGTCATGCGCCGGCTGGCCGCGCTGATCGCGCGTTATCTCGCATCATCCGGAGCAAGGTGAGACTTACAACCGAGGAGAGGAGGCAGTCATGAACAGGAGACACTTCACAGCAGCGGCGGTCGCGGCATTATTCAGTACCTGGGGGTTTGCCGCGGACATCGATTACGGCAAGCCGGGCGGCCCGGTGAATCTCGTGGTGGGCTACCAGCCGTACTACACGCAGTCCTGGTCGGGCGTGGTGATGCGCGGCAAGAAGTTCTACGAGAAATACCTGCCGAAGGGCTCAGCGGTCGAGTTCCAGATCGGCCTGCAGGGCGCGATCATCGTCAACAACATGCTCGCCGGCAAGCAGAACATCGGCTACATGGGCGACATGCCGTCGATCGTCTCGACCACCAAGCAGGACGTGGCCGACGTGCGGCTGGTGGCCAACCTGGGCCTGGCGTACGACCAGTGCAACATCTTCCTCGCGCGCAACGATGCGCCCAAGTTCCAGAATGCCACCCAGGCGCTCCAGTGGCTCGATGGCAAGACGGTGGCCGTGCCGAAGGGCTCGTGCACCGACCGCTACGCGCAGGCCACCTTCAAGAAGCTGAAAATCAGCCCCAAGGAGTACCTGAACCAGAACATCGAGGTGATCACGTCCAACTTCCGCGCCGGCAAGCTCGACGCCGCGGTCATCTGGGAGCCGACCGCCTCGCGCCTGGTGCAGGAGGGGCTCGCGCGCCGCATCGCCTCGGGCGAGAGCGTGCAGGAAAACGACGGCGGCTTCCTCGCCATGCGCGCCGACCTCATCAAGCAGCGGCCGGATGTCGTGAAGGCCTGGCTGCAGGCCGAGCTCGACGCGCAGCTGTTCCTGGCCGATCCGAAGAACAACGTCGAGATCATCAAGATGGCGAAGGAGCAGACCACCGGCTTCGGCGAGCGCGTGCTGTGGTACTCGCTCTACGGCACCTACGACACCAACGCCGGGGGCCACGCGGTGCGCAACTACCTGCACTACGGGTTCACGCCCGAGGCGCGCGAGCTGCTGTCGCGCGCGACGGCGTTCCTGCACTCGATCAAGAGCATCAACGTCGAGAAGATGCGCCCCGAGGCGGTCGAGTCGAAGTGGACCGAGGAGATCCTCAAGGAGCGCGGCCTCAAGGCGCCGATCGGCCAGGTGAGGGCGCTGCCCGACTCGCAGGCGCCGAAGAACTGATGGCGGTGGCGATTCCCGTCGGCTCGGCCGACGACGCGGTCGCCGCTTTGCGCGAGAGCACGCCGTTCGGGGAGGCTCCCGGGCCGCTGCTCGCGCGCATCGCCGCGATCGCGCGCCCGGCACGCTACGGCGCCGGCCAGCGGATCTACACGGCGGGCGACCCCGCCGACGACATCTTCGTGGTGCTGTCAGGGCGCGCGGACCACGTGTTCGCGCCCGAGGTCGGCGCGCGCGAGCCGCTCAAGCGCGTGACGCGCGGCGGCGTGTTCGGCTGGGCGGGGCTGCTGCTCGGGCAGACCAAGCGCCTCGCGACGGTGACCGCCGCCGAGCCGACCGAGGTGCTGCGCATCGACACCGAGGCGCTGGTCGGCGTGCTCGAGTCGGAGCCGCTGGCGGGCGGTCACGTCATGGATCGCTTCGTCACCCTGATCCAGCGCGAGTTCACCGTGCCGACGCTGCTGGCGCAGGTGCGGCGCCTGTCGGGGCCGCTCACCGAGGAGATGTCGCGGCTCGGCCTGGCGATGTACCGCCTGTCGCTGTGGCTCAAGAGCCCGCGGCCGTATCTGATGCTCGTCGGCTTCGCGCTGTTCCTCGGCTTCTGGTATCTCGCGGTCGAGGTGTGGAAGCTGCCGCGGTTCCGCGAGATGCCCGGCCTGACCTCGGTGGTGAAGGAATGGATCTCGCCGAATCCGACCTACGGCCTGTCGCTCTATACGGAGGAGTACTACCAACACATCATCGTGTCGATCTGGCGCGTGGCCAAGGCGTTCATTCTCGCCACGGTGCTCGGCGTGACCTTCGGCCTGCTGCTCGGCTGGTCGCGGGCGTTCAAGGAGTACGTGTTCCCGGTGTTCGAGATGCTGCGCCCGATCCCGATCCTCGCCTGGGTGCCGCTCGCCATCGTGATGTTCATCGCCACCGAGTCGGCGGTGGTGTACCTCGCGTTCCTCGCCTCGTTCTTCGCCACGGCGCTCAACACCATGCTCGGCGTGGAGTCGATCGACGAGTCCTACATCCGCGCGGCGAACTGCCTCGGCGCGAGCCGCCGGCAGGTGTTTCGCCACGTCATCATTCCGGGCGCGCTGCCGTTCATCTTCACCGGCCTGCAGATCTCGATCGGCGTGTCGTGGTTCTCGCTGGTGGCCGCCGAGATGGTCTCCGGGCAGTACGGCCTGGGCTACGTCATCAACACGTCCTACATGATGGTGCGCTACCCGACCATCTTCATCGGCATGGTGACGCTCGGCATCGTCGGCTACGTCACGAGCGCCCTGGTGCGCATCGCCGGCGACTACATGATGGAGTGGCGGGTGCGTGAGCTTGCCCTGTCCGAAAGATGAACCGAGGGCAAATCTCCATCCAGGATGTCGTGAAGGTGTACGACCCCGAAGGCGCCGCCGTGATGGCGGTCGACCACTGCTCGCTCGACATCGAGCCCGGCGAGATCTGCATGATCGTCGGGCCCTCGGGCTGCGGCAAGACCACGCTGCTGAACGCCATCGCCGGCTTCCACGAGATCACCTCGGGGCGCATCGTCATGGACGGCGAGGTGCTGTGCTCCACCGAGAAGCCGAAGTCGACCCCCGGGCCCGACCGCATCGTGGTGTTCCAGAACGGTGCGCTGTTTCCCTGGAAGAGCAACCTCGAGAACGTGATTTTCGGCCCGGTGATGCAGGGCCGGCTCGCCCGCAAGCAGGCGATCGAGAAGGGCCGCGCGATGATGACCGACGCCGGGCTCTCGGGGGTCGAGCACAACTATCCCGGCGAGGTGTCCTCGGGCATGCGCCGGCGCGTCGAGATCGTGCGCGCGCTGATGAACGACCCGAAGGTGCTGCTGCTCGACGAGCCCTACCGCGCGCTCGACTCGCTCACCAAGAGCGTGATGCACGAGGCGCTGCTCGAGATCTACTACAAGAACAAGGTGACCATCTTCTTCATCACCCACGACCTCGAGGAGGCGATCTTCCTCGGGCACCGCGTCGCCATCATGACCACGCGGCCGTGCAAGCCGAAGAAGGTGCTCAACGTCGACATCCCGCACCCGCGCGATTACGCCGTGCTGACCTCCAAGCGCTTCCGCGAGCTGATCGAGGAGACCAACGACGCGGTGCACGAGGAGGCGTTGAAGGCTTTTCAAGCCGGGGAAAAAGAAGGATGACAAAATTCCTCTCGAGCCCGGCTTTCTGGCGCGGCGCCGTGTCGATCGTCGTGTTCCTCGTCCTGTGGGAGATCGGCGCGCGCTCAAAGGCATGGATGGCGCCGGAGTTCTTCGCGCCGTTCAAGGAGCTTCTCGGCGCGATGGGCTTCAAGAAGGACTACCTGCCCTGGGTCGGCGCGGTGCCCGCGCCCTCGGGCGTGCTCAAGGCCTGGGCGGCGGTGCTCGCGCAGCCGGGCTACTGGCAGAGCTGGTACATGAGCTTCTTCCGCGTGATGGGCGGCTTCGCCGCCGCGATGCTCATCGGCATTCCGTTCGGCCTCGCGCTCGCTGTGAGCCGCGTCGCGCACGGCATCGGCTTCCCGACCTTCGAGGTGCTGCGGCCGATCCCGCCGCTCGCCTGGGTGCCGGCGTCGATCATCTTCTGGCCGACGCAGGAGCTCGCGATCACCTTCATCACCTTCCTCGGCGCGTTCTACACCATCGTGATCAACGTGCTCGGCGGCGCGCGCTCGATCGACGTGCGCTACTTCCAGGCGGCGCAGTCGATGGGCTCGTCGCGCTGGGACATGTTCCGGCGCGTGATCCTGCCCGGCACGCTGCCGTCGATCGTCGTCGGCTCGGCGGTCGGCATGGGGATCACCTGGGAGGTGGTGGTCGCTGCCGAGATGATCTCGGGCGGTGGCAGCCAGCAGGCCGGCGTCGGCGGCGGGCTGGGCTTCTTCATCTGGAACTCCTACGTCGGCGGCTCCTACGAGCAGATCGTGGTCGGCATGATCTCGATCGGCATCGCCGGGTTTATCTCGAGCGAGCTGCTCCGCTGGGGCGGCCGCTACGCTACGCCCTGGCTGAAGGCAAGATGAGCGACGTTACTTCCTCGCGTCCGAAAATCATCCCTGGAGAGATCGCGCTCCAGGGCGTGAGCAAGTCCTACGGCGCGATCCACTTCCGCAAGGAGGTGGTGCACGACTGCTCGTTCAAGATCGAGCACGCCAAGCTCACGGTCATGGTGGGCCCGTCGGGCTGCGGCAAGAGCACGCTCATCCGCCTCCTCGCCGGCTTCGAGCAGCCCACCCAGGGCACGATCACGCTCGACGGCAAGCCGGTTACCGAGCCGAGCCGCGACCGGCTGGTGGTGTTCCAGGAGACGGCGCTGTTCCCGTGGATGACGACCTGGGACAACATCCTGTACGGCCCGCGCGCCCGGGGCGAGCTCACGCGCGAAGCCCTCGAGTTCGGCGAGTTCCTGATCCACAAGGTCGGCCTCCAGGACTTCCGCGACAAGTACCCCGGCCAGCTCTCGGGCGGCATGCAGCGCCGCGCCGAGCTCGCGCGCGCGATGATCAACAATCCGAAGGTGATGATTCTCGACGAGCCTTTCCGCGGCCTCGACGCCATGACCAAGGAGCTGATGTGGGAGTACTACTCGCGCCTCTACGAGGAGAACCGGCGCACCAACTTCTTCGTCACCACCGACATCGACGAGGCCGTGTTCCTCGCCGACCGCATGCTCGTCATGTCCAACATTCCCACCCAGGTGCGCGCGGTGATCGAAGTGGACCTGCCGCGTCCGCGCAAGCTCGTCGACCTGGTCGAGAGCGACCGCGCCAACGACATCAAGAAGCAGGCGCTTTCCATCCTGCACGCCGAGGCCATGCGCTCGTTCTCGCGCGGCTCCAAGGCCGCCGCCGACTTCGTCGACGCCTACCTCAAGCGCGCCAGCCGCGCTTGATGGAGGTCCTCCTCACCAAGCCGGTCGTCGTCACGTTGGCGGTCATCGGCGCGCTGCTGTCCACCGCCGCGTCCTCCCTGCAGACACGCAATTACGTCAGCGAGAAAACCGGGAAGGCCATGAACTACGCCGGCTACGGTGCGATGGGCGCGAGCATGCTGCTCTTCGTGCTGGCGGGCCTTTGGGGCCCGCGCTAGCACGGTGCGGCGCGCGGCCGGCGGCGGTCGGGGTCATAGAAGGGAAGTGCGCAGGCGCGCGCGATGCGATGATCGGTGCGCACCAGGCTGCCGGTCGCGACATCCGGAGCGACGAAGCCGAGGGCGAGCGTTTTGCCGAGCGTCGGGGAGAGGCATTCGCTGGTCACTTCAGCGCGCGGCGGCTCGGCGGGGCCGCGTTCGTCGACGATGTCAAGGCCCACCAGCTTTCTCTTCATATCAAAACTTCTTCCTGACGTCAGGCGTTCCAGTCCGAGCTCGCGTGGATTGGCCTTCCCGTCGATCTCGCGGTCGAAAAGCACGTAGCCCGACTCGATACGCAGGCTGTCGGCCGCGGCCCAGGAGCATTCGCGCAGGCCATTGCCGGCGCCCAGTTGGAGGAGACGGTGGACGAGGGCGGGGCTGTCGGCGGCACGGACGATCAGCTCGTAGCCTAGCTCGCCGCTGTAGCCGATGCGGCCAACCAGCATGGGCCCTTTGATGAAGTGGAAGTACTTAAGTGAAAGAACGGCATCCCTGCCGATCAGCCTCGCGAGGATGCGGCCGCTCGCCGGGCCCTGGAGGGCGAGGATGGCGAACTCGCCGGAGCGGTCGCGGCCGCCATAGGCGCTGCGCTTCCCGGTGAAGAGCCAGAAACGCTCGGCGTCGAGGCGCCAGACTGTCGCGTCGATGAGGACGGCGCCGTCGGGCTTGAGGAGCAACGTGTAGGCGATCTGGCTGGGGGCCATGGCGTCGAGATTGCGGGTCTGCAGCGACGCCAGCTCCGATTTCCCTTGGAATTCGTAAAGACCCATGAAGGAGAAATCGAACAGACCGGCAGCGCGGCGGGCGGCGAGGTGCTCGTCGAATGCGCTCACAGCGTGCGCGCGAGCAGCAGGCCGCCGGTAATGACGCATAGCGCCCCGGCCAGGCGGCGGAGGAATAAAGCGCTCGCGACGTGGGCGAGGCGAACGCCGGTGATGACGCCGAGGAGCTCGAAGACGGCGACGACCAGAGCCACCTGGAAATCGATGAAGCCGTTGCGGTAGTTTTCCAGCGAACCCGAAGTCGCGGCGACGATCTGGAGCACCTGGCTTGTCGCCACCGCCGTGAGCGGCACGTAGCGCAGGATCACCATGATGGGCACCGAGAAAAGCGGGCCGCCGGCGCCGGAGAATCCGGAGCCGAAGCCGGACGCCGCGCCGACGCCGGCGAGGAGCCAGGTTTCGCCCCGGCCGGCCCCGGTACGGAAGGCCGAACCGGTCTTCATTGGAAAGAGAACATATACGCCGGCACCGACTATGATGAGCGCGATGAGGATCGCGAGCGGGCGGGGGTCGACGGTCGCGGCGAGCGCCGCGCCGAGAAAGCCGAAGACGAGGGCGGCGGCGCACACGGGAAGCGAGATGCGCCAGTCGATGCTGCCGCGACGCTGGTAGAGCCAGGTGCCGAGGATGCCGGTGAAGAGGAAGGTGAAGAGCGAGGTCGCGGCCGCCTGGTGGATGGTGAGGCCGGCGAACAGCGCCAGGTACGAGACCATGAGCACCCCGCCGACGCCCACCGTGCCGATCAGCAGGCCGACGAACGCGGCGACTGCCGCCAGGAGAACGGTGGAGATCAGCCGGCGGCGAAGGCGACGAGCTCGCTCGTGAGCAGCACGGCGAGCTTTTTCATGAGGGCGTAGCCGAGGCCGGTGTCGTTCTCCATCAGGCGCGTGAGCGCGCCGCCGTCGATGGCGACGACCTCGCAGGGGGTGAGGCAGTACGCGGTGGCGATGCGCCGCGCGTGGCCTTCCACCAGCGGCGCCCAGCCGAACACGTCGCCGCGGCGGATGATGTCGCCGGCCGCGGTGTCGCGCTTGCCGAGGCCCAGGGTGAAACGCACCATGCCGTCGGCGAGGACGTAAAAGTCGTCGACCGCATCGCCAACCGTATAGATGCGCGTGTCCTGCGGGAACGAGCGCGCGCGGCCGAGCGCCGCCACGCGCGCGAGCTGTGGCCGCGTCAAGCCGGCGAAGAAGCGCGCCTGCGCGAGGACGTCAGCCGGCTTTTCTTTGCTGTTTGCCAACAAGCTGTTTGAACTTGGCGAGCTCGTCTTCCTTCATGAAGACGGTGTGCTCCGCGCCGGGGTAGCGGCGCGCACGCACGTCGTCGCGGTAGTCGGACAGGCCCTTCTCGATGATCGGCACCAGGTCCACGTAGATCTTGGAGTGGCGCGGCACGTGCGCCTCGTAGAGATGGAAGAGGTCCGACCCGATTATGTGCACGCCGTGCGCGCGGTTGCCGGCGCCGAGCGAGATCACCGGCACCGGCAGCGTCTCGGCGAGGTACTGGCAGAGCTCCGAGGTCGTCACTTCGCACATGATCGAGAAGCAGCCGGCGTCGACCATCGCCCAGGCGTCGTCGACCAGCTCCTTCGCGCGGTCGGCGGTCTTGCCTTGGGCGAAGAAGCCGCCGAGCTGCGGCATGCGCATCGGCGTGATGCCGATGTGCCCCTGCACCGGGATGCCCGCCTTGACGATCGCCTCGATGTACTTGGCGTGGTGCTGGTTCCCCTCGCACTTCATCACCTCGGCGCCGCCCTGCGATACGTACTTCGCGGCGTTGTCCACCGCCTGCTGCGCCGAAAGGTGGAAGCTCATGTACGGCATGTCGACCATGCGCAGGCCGTACTTCGAGCCGCGCTTGACCGCCTGCGCCATGAACATCACTTCCTCGAACGACACCGAGGTCGTCGTCTCGTGCCCGAACAGCACCATGCCGCCGGTGTCGGACACGCACAGGATGTCGATGCCGACGCGGTCGGCGATGATCGCGGTCTCGTAGTCGTACAC
>DATADT010000220.1:0-5285 GCA_036258355.1 Burkholderiales bacterium | reverse complement strand
AGGATGACCGCGATCTCGCCCGGCGAGACGCGGATCGCCACCTCGGCGAGCGCCTGGTGGCGGCCGTAGCGGACCGATACGCCGCGGCATTCAAGCATGGCCTTCCCCGAGGTAGGCGCGGATCACTTCCTTGTCGGAGAGCACCGCCTGCGGCGCGCCTTCCGCGATCTTCGCGCCGCCGTTCATCACCACGCACCGGTCGCACAGGCTGCGGATGGCGCCCATCACGTGCTCGACAAGAACGATAGTGCGGCCCTCCGCGCGCAGGCTGCGGATCAGCTCAATTCCAATCTGCAGCTCGGTCGGGTTCAGGCCAGCGAGCCATTCGTCGAGCAGCAACAGCGCGGGGTCCGATGCAAGCGCGCGAGCAAGCTCGATGCGCTTCTCGTCGATGTAGGTGAGGGACGCGGTTGGCGCGTCGACCGCGTGCCGCATGCCGACCCTCTCAAGCTGGCGCAGCGCATACTTCCTCGCCGAGCCGCCCCACAGGCGCTTGTGGCCGAATACCGCGCCGGCGATGACGTTCTCCACCACGGTGAGGGCAGGCAGGAGGCGCACCAGCTGGAAAGTGCGCGCGACGCCGGAGCGCGCGATCGCGCGCGCCGGTTCATCCGAAATCATGTGCTCGCGCAGGTAGATCTCGCCGCGGTTGGGCCGCAGCACACCGGAGATGAGGTTGATCACCGTGGTCTTGCCCGAGCCGTTGGGGCCGATCAGCCCGAGCACTTCGTTCTCGCGCACCGCGAAGCTCAGGTCGTCAACGGCCACGAGGCCGCCGAAGCGCTTGCTCACGCCATGCAGCTCGAGAACCGAGGTTTCAGGCATGGCTCGTGCGGCGCGCGGCCGCCTTGATCGCCTGCTCCAGCCGGCCGACTACGCCGTTTGGGATCAGGTACACGATGAGCAGGAAGGCGATGCCGAGCAGCAGCACCGTCTGAGTCGGAAAGCGCGCGGCAATCAGCTCCCACAGGATGGTGAAAGGGATGACGCCGACGAGCGGCCCCCACAGGCGGTGCAAGCCCCCGAGCAGCGCCATGATGACCACCTGGAAGGAGAGCTCGGCCGTGAACGCGATGGACGGCTCGATGTAGGTGTAGCGGGGCGCCATCACCGCTCCGACCATCGCGGCGAAAACCCCGGAGATGACGAACAGGGCGAGCTTGCACGCCGCCGAGTTGATGCCGACGTGCGCCGCGACCACCTCGTCGTTGCCGATGATGCGGAGCGCGAAGCCCAGACGTGAGCGCGCCACCCGCCAGCCGATCAGGTACACGGCGGCGGCGAGCGCCAGCAGCTCCCAATAGATCGTCTGTTCAGTGATATTGGTCAGGACATAAAGGCCGCGGCTGCCGGTGAAGTTGTTTTGCACCCAGGTGACGACCTGTCGGATGAGCTCGGCGAGACCAAGTGTGAAGATGACGAAATACACGCCCGATAGCCGCAGCGTGGCGATGCCCACGAGCGCCGCCGCCAGGGCTCCCGCCGCGCCGGCGAGGGCGACCAGCGCCGCGTACGGAACGGTGCTGATGCCGCCCGCCACCACATAGGCGCCGATGCCGTAAAACGCAGCGGTCGCGAGCGAAATGTAGTGGGTCGGTCCGGAAAACAGCGCCCACGAAGTCGCGAGCACCGTATACATGGCGATACTGACGCTGAGCGAGAGCAGATAACCGTGTCGCAGCAAAGGCAGGCAGGCGAGCAGCACGAACGCCGCGGCGACGACCGCGAACCATGCGCTCTCGCGGCGCGTCACGACTGGCGCCTTCCGAACAGCCCTTCCGGCCGGAACAGCAGGATGAGCACGAAAAGCAGGTAGGCGGCGGCGAGCGTCAGGCCGGGATCGATCAGGCTGGCGACCGCGGTCTCGGCGAGGCCCAGGATCAGCGAGGCGATGATCGCGCCGCGCACATCGCCCACGCCGCCCATGATGACGATGATGAGCGCCTTCATCGTGAACACCACGCCGATCGAGGCGTCCATGGTGAGGAAGGTGCTCAACACGACGCCGCCGGCGGCCGTGACCGCGCCGCCGAGCGCGAAGGCGAACGCGGACACCCGGGGCACGTCGATCGCAACCAACTCCGCCGCGGTGGGATCGACGGCGACGGCTCGGATCGCCATGCCGGGACGCGTGCCGTGGATGCCCCAGTAAAGCGCGCCGCAGATGACGACGGCGGCGGCGCTCGCCGCCAGCCGGTTGAGGCCGAACGGGCTGCCGAAGATGCGGTAGGGCTCGGCGAGATAGGAATACGTGAAGAACCCGCCTCCAAAGGCGAGCACCATCAGCCCGACGAACACGAAGCTCAATCCAAAGGTGGCGAGAATCGTGTCCACCTCCAGCATGCCGCGGCTCTTCGCGCGGCGCACGAGAGGCCGCAGCAGATAGCGGTAGATGAGCCAGTTGAGCAGGAAGGCGCCCGGGACGACGAACGCCGCCGCGGCGTACGGGCTGAGGCTCTGCGCGGTGAATACCCAGAATGCACCGAACGCCCCGGCCACCAGCATCTCGCCGTTCGCCAGGTTCATGATGCGCGCCACGCCGTACTGCAGGGTGAGCCCCATCGCAATCAGCGAGTAGGTCGCGCCCAGCAGGAAGCCGGTGATCAGGATGTCCATCGGGAGCCAAAAAAATACCCCGATGCCCGAGGCAGGCACCGGGGTAGTTGTCTTGCCGACCGGGGGCGGGCTACCAGCCGGCCTTGACGATCACCGGCTTTGCACCGGGCAGGCCGGTCGAAGCGACGCCGTGGAACACGCCGTTCTGCCACTGTCCCACCGTCCAGTATTTTTCGATCGACTGGTTGACGAATTTCCACGGCCCCATCACGGTCTGGAAGGTGCTCTTGCTGATGTGATCGGTGACCGCCTTCCGGTCCAGGCCCACCGCCTCGATCGATTGCTCGAGCACCTGCAGCGAGGCATAGGTGACCGCGCTCGCCCAGTAGTCGGCGGGCTTGCCCGTGACCTTCAAGTGCGCGGCGAAATAGGCCTTGATCTCCGGGCTCTCGGTGTTCACGCCACCGGCGCCGAGATGGCCCTCGACCGACTTGCCGAACTTGGCGCCGTACGCGGGGAACGCGGTCGCCACCGCGGTGTAGAACGCCTTGACGTTGAGGCCCTCGATTTTCGCTTGCTCGGTCAGCGCGAACGTGTCCGGCGGATAGGACCAGGCGACGAACGCATCCGGGTTCGAGGCCGTGGCGCCCTTCACGATCGGCGACAGATCCTGCGTGCCGAGCGGATACGAGCGGTCGAACACGATCTCGAAGCCTGCCTTCTTGAAGATGGGCCGCGATGCCTCCGCCAGCTCGATGCCGAACGCGTCGGCCACGTTCACCATTGCGATGCGGTTGCCGATCTTTCCTTCGCTGCGCATCTTGGCGAGGACGTCGGCGACCGACCTGGCGAGCGTGGTCGTGGCGCCGAGAGCGAAGAAGATGCTGGAGTAGCGCGAGGTCAGCTCCGGGATCTTGTCGGTAATCGACGTGGCCGTGATCTGCGGGTAGCCGAGCTTCGCGAATACCGGCGCCGCGGCGACGTTGAGCCCCGTGCTGTACGGCGCGACGATGAAATCGACCTGGTCCTGCGTGGCGAGCCGCTCCACGGCCTTGATCGTCTCGCCCGGATTGGTGCGGTCGTCGTACTCGATGATCTCGACCTTGCGCCGGGACCCGTCCTTCATCCTCAAGCCGCCGCGCTCGTTGACCTGATGCGCCCAGAGCTGAATGTTGGGCCAATGGGTGATCGCTGCGCCCGCAGCGAGCGGGCCGGTCTTCGGCGCCACCGCGCCGATCTTGATCGGTTGCTGCGCCGATGCGGTATCGATCGGCGAAACGCTCGCGAGCGCGACGGCCGCGGCGAGAGAAAAGATGGATCTGCGTCTCATTCGTGCCCCTCCTCCAGGGTTTGCGCGGTGCGGGAAAATGTCGCGCGGGATGCCGCGGCAATCTAAGGACTTAGCGTGGCCCTTGTCAATGCCGCAGCGGCTCTATCGAGGACGGTCGCCGGCAAGGGTGATGCGATGCATCACCCGCCGGTGGCCGTGGTAATCGTTCACCGGGTTATGCTGGGTGCAGCGGTTGTCCCAGAACGCGACTGAGCCGACTTCCCACTGAAAGCGGCAGGTGAACTCCGGCTTCACCTGGTGGCGGAAGAGGTAGTCAAGAATCGGCGCGCTTTCCTGCTCGTTCATGCCGTGGAAGCGCACCGTGTGGCCGAAATTCACGTAAAGCGCTTTGCGTCCGGTCTCGGGGTGGGTGCGCACCACCGGATGCTCGGCTTCGTAGTGCTTTGAGTATTCCTTAACCCGGTCCTCGCGCGTGCGCGTCACATCGGCTTTTGAAGAACTATTGATTGCAATAAGGCCGTCCAGCAGCCGCTTCATTCCGTCCGACAATGCTTTATAGGCGAGGTACTGGCTCGCGAACAGCGTGTCGCCGCCGTACGGCGGGATCTCGCGCGCGATCAACATCGAGCCCATCGGCGGCTCCTCGAGGTAGGCAGTGTCGGAATGCCAGATGCCGCCAAAGTTGTGCCGCTCGTGCTCGAGCTTCTTCACCTCGATGACCTCGGGAAACCCCTCGATGCCCGGGACGAACGGGTAGGGAACCGGCTTCCCCATGGTACGCGCGAACGCCATGAACTGCGCCGGGTCGAGCTTCTGGTCGCGAAAGAAGATCACCTGGTGTTCCAGAAACGCCTTACGGATCTCGGCGGCCGGTATTTCCCTTGAAAGGTCCACCCCGAGGATTTCCGCGCCGAGCGCGCCGGCGATGCGCCTCACTTCCATCTAGAAGGTCCCGGGGTAGGCGCCGCCGTCCATAAGTAGATTCTGGCCGGTGACGAATCCGGCTTGCGCGCTGCAAAGGAAGGTGCAGGCATCGCCGAACTCCTCGATGGTGCCGAAGCGGTCGGCGGGATTGGTGTCGGTGCGCTGCTTGCGCAGCTCGGCTGCGGGTTTGCCGAGCTTTTTCGCGTTGAACTCGAGGTTGGAGCGCAGCCGGTCGGTCTCGAACGGCCCGGGCAGCAGGTTGTTGATGGTGACGTTATGCCGCACCGTGGTGCGCGAAAGTCCGGCGATGAAGCCCGTCAGGCCGGTGCGCGCGCCGTTCGACAGCCCGAGCTCGGGGATCGGCGCCTTCACCGCGCCGGAAGTGATGTTCACGATGCGGCCGAACTTGCGCGCGATCATGCCGTCCACCACGGCGCGGATCGTGAGGATCGGCGTAATCATGTTCGCCTCCACCGCCTTGACCCAGGTGTCGCGATCCCAGTCGCGGAAGTCG
>DATADT010000219.1:0-7497 GCA_036258355.1 Burkholderiales bacterium | reverse complement strand
GGCGTCGGCGTGGAGAAGATCAACCAGATGTGCGTGCAGTTCGGCGCCGCCGAGCTCGAGCTCTTCCATGGCGTGAAGCGCGCGTTCGACCCGAAGGGCCTGCTGAATCCCGGCAAGGCGGTGCCGACGCTCGCGCGCTGCGCCGAGTACGGCCGCATGCACGTGCACGGCGGCAGGCTGCCGCACCCCGAGCTGCCCCGCTTTTGACTGTTCAGGAATTCCAGGACCGGATCCGGGCCGCAGCCGCTGGAAGGAAGGCGCTGCGCCTGCGCGGCGGCGGCACCAAGGATTTCTACGGCACCGCGCTCGGCGGCGAGATCCTCGACACGCGCGGCTACGCCGGCATCGTTTCCTACGAGCCCACCGAGCTCGTGGTGACGGTGCGTTGTGGAACGCCTTTGGCGGAACTGGAAAGCCTGCTTGAAAAAGAGCAGCAATGCCTGCCGTTCGAGCCACCGCACTTCGGCGCCGGCGCGACGGTGGGGGGCTGCATCGGCGCCGGGCTTTCCGGTCCGCGGCGCGCGGCGGCCGGCGCGCTGCGCGATTTCGTGCTCGGCGTGAAGCTGATCGACGGCCGCGGCCAGGCGCTCGCGTTCGGCGGACGGGTCATGAAGAACGTGGCGGGCTACGACGTCTCGCGCCTTGTCGCCGGCTCGCTCGGCACCCTCGGCCTCATCGCCGAGGTGTCGCTTAAGCTCGCGCCGCGCTCGCCGGCCGAGGCCACGCTGCGCCTCGAGGCGTCGCACGGGCGCGCGCTCGAGCTCGTCAACCGGTGGGCTGGCCAGCCGCTGCCGCTGAGCGCGACGGTGTGGCACGACGGCGAGTTGCTCGTGCGCCTGTCGGGCTCCGTTCCGGCCGTGCGCGCCGCCGCGGCGAAGATCGGCGGAGCCGAGGTGCACGAACCGCCCTGGAACGCGATCCGCGAGCAGACCCATCCGTTCTTCACCGGGCCCGAGGCGCTCTGGCGGCTAGCGCTCCCGTCTTTGGCTCCTCCCGTGGAGCTCGAGGGAAGGCAATTCGTGGAATGGAACGGCGCGTTGCGATGGCTGAAATCCGCTGAACAGCCGAGCACCGTGCGCGACGCCGCCCGGCGGCTCAAGGGGCACGCGACGCTGTTTCGCGCGGCCGACAAGAGCGCCGGCTGCTTCGCGCCGCTCGATCCGGTGACTGCGCGCTTGCACCGCGACCTCAAGGCCGTTTTCGATCCGCACCACGTGTTCAACCCCGGGCGGATGTATGCGGAGCTCTAGGGCTTGGCGAGCTGCTGCTTCTGCGCTTGCACCGCGCCGCGCGCCTGCTCGACGAGAGCGCTTTGCGGGAAGCGCGCGATGAGGCGCGCGTACAGCTGGATCGAGAGCGCCGGCTCGCCTGCCTCGGCTGCCTTGACGGCGGCTTCGAACAGCAGCTTTTGCACCGGAAGCGAAGCATCGGGCGCGGGCCGCCCCGCTGGGTCGGGCGCGGGCGGTGCCGCTTGCGGCGCGGGAGCGGTGGCGGGCCTCGCCTGCGCGACGAAAACGGCGAGGCGCTCCTCCGAGGCGCGCCGGTGCTCGTGCCAGCGCTCGCGCCAGCGCCAGATCGCGTATCCAAGGAGCGCGATCGTCGCGGCCACGATGAACCAGCCAAAGATCTTCACCCAGGAAGTATAGCCACCGGTGCAGACCCAGCTCGCTGACTTCATCCGCGACACGCCCGAGGGGCGCGAGGCCGAGTCCATCCTGCGCAAGTGCGTGCATTGCGGCTTTTGCACCGCCACCTGCCCGAGCTACCAGGTGCTCGGCGACGACCTCGACAGCCCGCGCGGGCGCATCTATCTCATGAAGCGCGCGCTCGAAGGCGCGCCGGTGAGCGGAAAGACCCGGCTGCACCTCGACCGCTGCCTCACCTGCCGCGCCTGCGAGACCACCTGCCCCTCCGGCGTGCGCTATGGCCGGCTGGTCGACATTGGCCGCGCCTACGTCGAAAAGCACACTCGCCGCTCGGCCTGGGACCGGATGCAGCGCGCCGCGCTTTCGTTCGGCCTGCCGCGCAGCGGGCTTTTCGCGGCCGCTTTGCGAATCGGGCAAGCGGCAAGGCCGCTATTGCCTTCAGGCCTCAAGAAAAAGATTCCCGCTAAGCGATCCGCCCAAGGCCCCTGGCCGGCTCCGCGTCACAGCAGGAAAATGGTGGTGCTGCGCGGCTGCGCCCAGCCTGCGCTCGCGCCGTCGATCAACGCAGCCGCGGCGCGCGTGCTCGACCGGCTCGGCATTTCGTTGCTTGAGGTGCCTGGCGCGGGCTGCTGCGGCGCGCTGCGCTTCCACCTCAACTACCAGGAGGCGGGGCGCGACGACATGCGCGCGCTGATCGACGTCTGGTGGCCGCTCGCCGCAGGGCGCGAAGTCGAGGCGATCGTGGCCACCGCGAGCGGTTGCGGCGTCACGGTCAAGGATTACGCGCACATGCTCGCGATCGACGCGAACTACCGCGGCAAGGCGGAGCGCGTTTCCGAGCTCGCGCGCGACCTGTGTGAAGTCATCCGCCCCGAGGACCTTCCGAGGCGAGAAAAACGCGGCCGCATCGCCTTCCAGTCGCCGTGCTCGCTGCAGCACGGCCAGCAGATCCGCGGCACGGTCGAGGCGCTGCTCGAGCGCGTCGGCTATGAACTCACGCCGGTGCGCGACGCGCATCTTTGCTGCGGCTCGGCGGGCACGTACTCGCTGCTGCAGCCGCAGATCGCCGCCGAGCTGCGTACGCGCAAGCTGGCTGCGCTGGAAGAGGGTGCGCCGCAGGTAATCGCAACCGCGAACATAGGCTGCCTCGCGCATCTCGCAGCCGCGACCGCGACGCCGGTGCGGCACTGGATCGAGCTCGTCGACGAGGCGCTGGCGTAGAATCGGCCCATGGCCGAAGCGGCTCGGAATACCGTTCGCGTTGCCTGCCCGCACGACTGCCCCGACACCTGCGCAATGCTGGTGACAGTCGAGAACGGCGTCGCGACCGATATCCGCGGCGACCCGGACATGCCGTTCACCGAGGGAACCCTGTGCACGAAGGTCGCCTACTACCTCGAGCGCACGTACGCGCCGGATCGGCTGCTCTATCCGCAAAAAAGGGTCGGAAAAAAGGGCGAAGGAAAATTCCGCCGCATCACCTGGGACGAAGCGCTGGACGAGATCGCAGCGCGCCTGAAGGCGCTTGCCGCCGAGGACCCGGAAACCATCCTGCCGTGCAGCTACGCCGGCACCATGGGCATGGTGCAGTACATGTCCATGGACCGGCGCTTCTTCCACAAGCTCGGCGCCTCGCTGCTCGATCGCACGCTGTGTTCGAGCGCTGGCAAGGCCGGCCTCAAGGCGACCCTCGGCGGCTCGGTCGGCATGGACCCGGAGCGCTTCGACGAGGCGCGCCTGATCCTCCTGTGGGGCGCGAACCCCGTCGTGTCCAACTTGCATCTTTGGTCGCGCGTGCAGGCGGCGAAGCGCCGCGGCGCGAAGATCGTGGCGATCGATCCGTACCGCAGCCTCTCGGCCGAAAAGTGCACGCAGCACATCGCGCTGCTTCCCGGCACCGACGGCGCGCTCGCGCTCGGGATGATGCATGTCCTGATCAGCGAGGGCTTGCTCGATCGCGATTACATAAACCGCTACACGGCGGGCTATCCCGCGCTCGAAAAGCGCGTGCTGGAAAAATACTCCCCGGCGTGGGCGGCGAGCGTCTGCGGTATCTCCGTCGAAGAAGTCGTGAGCCTGGCGCGCGAGTACGGCACCATCAAGCCGGCGGCGATCCGGCTCAACTATGGCATGCAGCGCCACGCCGGCGGCGGGATCGCGGCGCGCACCATCGCATGCCTGCCCGCGCTTACCGGCGCATGGCGCGATGCGGCGGGCGGCATTGTGCTCACCACCGCGGATTTCTTCGGCTTCGACCACGCCGCGCTCGAGCGGTCCGACCTTCTCGCCGGCCGGCGCCCGCGGGTGATCAATCACTCGAAGCTCGGCGAGGCCCTGACGAGCGCGAAGCCGCCGGTGCGCATGACGATCGTCTACAACAACAACCCGGTCACGGTGTGCCCCGACTCCGAAAAGGTGATCGCGGGATTCTCGCGCGAGGATCTTTTCACGGTGGTGATGGATCACTTCCAGACCGACACCGCCGACTACGCCGACATCCTGCTGCCGGCGACTACGCAGCTCGAGCACTACGACGTGCACAAGTCGTACGGCCACCTCTACGTGCTCGCGAACAACCCCGCGATCGCCCCGGTCGGCGAGTCGCTGCCCAACTCCGAGGTGTTCCGACGCCTCGCCGCGCGCATGGGCTTCGACGAGGGGTGCTTCCGCGACTCCGATGAGGATCTCTGCCGCACGGCGCTGAAAGGCGCTTCTTGGAACCGGCTGAAGGAGGCGGGGTGGCAAAGGCTGGAGGTCCCGCAGCGCTTCGCGCCTTTCGCGCAGGGCGGGTTCCGCACGCCGTCGGGCAAATGCGAGTTCTACAGCGAGTGGCTGGAGAAGCAGGGCGTCGATCCCCTGCCGTTCTACAACCCGCCCGCCGAAGGCGGGGACAGGCATCCCCTCGCCTTCCTCTCGCCGCCCGCGAGGAACTTCCTGAATTCTTCGTTCGCGAACATGAAGCGCTTCCGTGATCTCGAGCGCGAGCCGCGGCTGGAGATGCACCCGCGCGATGCCGCGGAGCGCGGCATCGCCGACGGCGACATGGTGCGCGTGTTCAACGACCGCGGCAGCTACCGGCTGCGAGCGCGAGTCAACGCGAAACCGCGCCCGGGCGTGGTGGTAGCGCCCTCGGTGTGGTGGAAGAAACACTCGCCCGACCGCCGCAACGCGAACAACCTGACGTCGCAGCGCACGACCGATATCGGCGGCGGCGCGACCTTCTACGACTGCAGGGTGCAGGTCGAAAAGGCATGAGCAAGGCCGACGAGCTGCGGCTGCTGCGCGAGGCGATCAAGAGTTTTCCCGATGCGCTTGCGGTCTGGAGCGCTGATAGCAAGCTGATCGCGGCGAGCGAGCTCTACGCGCGGCTCGCCGCCGGGGCGCCGGGCGACGGCGCCGAGTTCCAGAGCGCCGATGGACGCTGGCTGCGCCGCACGCTGCGCCGCCTCGAGGGCGGCGGCAGCGTCGAGCTCATCGCCGACGTCACGGAGCTTCGCCGCGCGGAGCAGGCTAGCCGCTTCCTCGCCTACCATGACCAGCTCACCGGGCTGCCGAACCGGCGCCTGCTCGACGACCGCCTGCGCCAGGCGATCCGCATGGCGCAGCGCCGCGACCACATGGTGGCGGCGTTGCTGATACACCTCGACGACTTCCGGCAGGTGAACGACGCGCTCGGCCATGGAGCCGGCGATGCAGTGCTGCGCGAGGTCGCCGAGCGGCTGAGCGGCTGCGTGCGCAAGGCGGACACGCTGGCGCGCGCCGGGGCCGATGAGTTCGCGCTCGTCGTGTGCGAGCAGAAGGAGGCCGCCGACTGCCGGGTGGTGGCGCAGAAGGTGCTGCAGGCGCTCCAGCCGGAGTTTCGCGTCGCCGGGCGGAGGCTGCGGCTCGCAGCGAGCATCGGCATCTCGCTCTTTCCGGCCGACGGCGCCGACGGCGAGGCTCTGCTGCGCAATGCCGACGCCGCCACCTACCGCGCGAAGCAGCTCGGCCGCAACCAGATCCGCTTCTTCGCCCGCGCCGGATGAAGCGCATCGTGCGCTTCCTCGCACCGTATCGCGGCCGCATCGCGATCGCCCTGGTCGCAATGCTCGTCGCGGTCGCC
This sequence comes from Burkholderiales bacterium, assembly GCA_036258355.1. Classification (GTDB taxonomy): domain Bacteria; phylum Pseudomonadota; class Gammaproteobacteria; order Burkholderiales; family SG8-39; genus SCGC-AG-212-J23. The sequence goes on along the minus strand of DATADT010000219.1, from coordinate 1,749 downwards.
TGCTTCCTCGCTCTTGGCCGCGGGCTGCAGCATGTCGTCGACCGCGGCTTCGGCAGCGGCGACCCGCGGCTTCTCGACCAGGCGCTGACCGCCATGATCGCGGTGGTGGTGCTGTTCGCCGCCGCGACCTGGGTGCGCTTCTATTTCATAATGAGCGTCGGCGAGCGCGTGGTGGCCGACCTGCGGCGCGCAGTGTTCGACCATATCCTCGCGCTCGATCCGGCGTTCTTCGAGAAGGAACGTACTGGCGACTTGGTGTCGCGCCTGACGAACGACGCCACGCTGATACAGCAGGTGGTCGGCTACGGCGTCTCGATGTTCGTGCGCAACGCCCTGATGATGGTCGGCGCGGCGGTGATGCTGTTCGTCACGAGCTGGAAGCTCGCGGCTCTCGTATTGGTCGGCGTGCCGGCGACGCTCGCGCCGATGTTGCTCCTCGGCCGCCGGGTGCGGCGCCTGTCGCGCTCAAGCCAGGACCGCGTCGCAGAGGCGGCGGCGTACGTCGACGAGGCCGTGCACGAGATGCGCACCGTGCATGCGTATGCGCGCGAGGACCTGGCCCGGGCCAGTTTCGCGCGCCACGCCGAGGCGGCCTATGCCGCGGCGGTCGAGCGCATCTCGCACAAGGCATTCCTGATCGCCGTGGTGATCCTCATCGCGTTCAGCGCCGTGGGGATCATCCTCTGGATCGGCGGCCACGACGTCCTCGCCGGGCGCATGTCGCAGGGCGAGCTCGCGGCGTTTGTGTTCTACGCCGCGGTCGTCGCTGCCGGCGCCAGCACGGTGGCGGAGGTCTGGGGCGAGCTGCAGCGCGCCGCGGGCGCGACCGAGCGCCTGGTCGAGCTCCTCGACACGCGGCCGGCAATCGTAGCGCCGTCCTCGCCCGTGGCGGCACCGCAGCGCGTTGCGCTCGAGATCGAGTTCGACGACGTGCGCTTTGCCTATCCCGCGCGCCCCGACATCGCGGCGCTCGAGCGCTTCACCCTTCGCGTCGCGCCCGGCGAGCGGGTCGCCCTGGTCGGGCCTTCCGGCGCAGGCAAGTCGACGGTGTTCGCGCTTGTGCTGCGCTTCTACGACCCGCAGCAGGGCGCGGTGCGCATCGGCGGCGTGGAGCTGCGCGACATGGATCCGCGCGCCGCGCGCCGCCTGGTTGCCGTGGTGCCGCAGGAGCCGGTGATCTTCGCCGCCAGCGCGCTGGAGAACGTGCGCTACGGGCGGCCCGACGCGACGCGCGAGGACGTGGTGGCGGCGTGCGCGCAGGCGTGCGCGCTCGAATTCATCGAGCGCCTGCCGCAGGGGCTCGAAACGCCGCTCGGCGAGCGCGGCGTCACGCTTTCGGGCGGCCAGAAGCAGCGCCTGTCGATCGCGCGCGCGCTCCTTGCCGACCGCCCGATCCTGCTGCTCGACGAGGCGACCAGCTCGCTCGACGCCGCCGCCGAGCGCCTCGTGCAGCAGGGGCTGGAGGCGCTGGAGAAGGGCCGCACCACGCTCGTCATCGCGCACCGGCTGGCGACCGTGCTCAAGGCCGACCGCATTCTGGTCATCGAGGAGGGGCGCATCGTCGAGGAAGGCACGCACCGCAGCCTGGTCAAGAAGGGCGGCACCTATGCGCGGCTCGCCAAGCTGCAGTTCGACACCGGCGCCAGCGCGTTTCAGGGCGCGGCGGAATAACGATCGACCTCCGATCCACCCCCGGCGATGCGGGCGACCTACCCCAGAAGATTGCGCGCCGTGCGCATGAAAATCCCG
>DATADT010000218.1:0-5838 GCA_036258355.1 Burkholderiales bacterium | reverse complement strand
AATTTCAAATCGGCGCGCTTCCCGTCGGACGCGCATACCGCGATCTTGAAGAAACTCGAGGCGGACATCGAAGCGGCGCGCTTCGACAAGATGGAGCTGCCGGTCAAGCTCAAGGTGCACGAGTCGGTCTTTGTGCCGCTCGCCAAGTGGGCGATGCTGATCGCGGGCAACTACCGCTGCGTCACCAAGGAAGGCCCGCGCTCGATCAAGGACGCCGTCCACTCCGACATCAACGCATCGCGAGCCGCGTACAACTGGGTCGTGAACCTGTGCCTGCTGCTCGGCGCGAAGGATAGCGATCTTGTTCCGTTCGACAAGTACGCCGCAGCAGCACAGAACCTCGGCAGCCCATCGTCGGCCGCCCGAGCGCTCTACGGCGGCGCGCCCTACATCGAGCGGGTCGACCGCCTGGTGCAGGCGATCGCAACGCAGAAGGGCCTGCGCCTGCCCGCGCTTGACGAGGTCGTCGGGCTGATCGACGCGAAGCTCGAGGCGAACCGCAAGAAAGCGGCGTAGAAAAATCGGGGTCAGAGCCCGATTTTCGGTATCACCGCTCCCGCCCTGGGAAATCGGGCTCTGACCCCGATTTTTGGTCTTCGATCCCGAGCTCCTGGATCTTCCGGGTGATAGTGTTACGCCCCATGCCCAGGAGATTCGCGGCATCGATGCGCCGGCCGCCGGTGCGTGCGAGCGCCTTGGTAATCAGCGTGCGCTCGAACTGACGGCCGAGCGCGTCCAGGATGCCGGTGTCGCCGCGCGCGAGCCGGCGCTCGGCTTCCTGCTCGAGCGCCGCGATCCAGTCGGTGGCGCCAGCCGCGGCGTCGCCGGAGAGGTGTGTGCGGAACTCGGGCGGCAGGTTGCCGAGGTCAATCACCTGCCCCGGCGCCATCACAGTAAGCCAGTGGCAGAGATTCTCGAGCTGGCGTACGTTGCCCGGAAAGTCGAGCCGCGAGAGGTGCGCAAGCGCGTCCTCGGCGATGCGCTTGGGCTCGACGCCGAGCTGCTGCGCGCTGCGCGCGAGGAAATGCTTCGCCAATAGGGGAATGTCCTCGGCGCGCTCGCGCAGGCTCGGAAGCCGCAGCCGAATGACGTTGAGCCGGTGGTACAGGTCCTCGCGAAACGTCCCCTCGCGCACGCGCTGCTCGAGATTTTGGTGCGTGGCGGCGATCACCCGCACGTTGACCTTGATCTGCTGGTGGCCGCCGACGCGGTAGAACGTGCCGTCGGATAGCACGCGCAGGAGCCGCGTCTGCAGCTCCGCAGGCATGTCGCCGATCTCGTCGAGAAACAGCGTCCCGCCCTCGGCCTGCTCGAAGCGGCCGCGGCGCTGCTGCTGCGCGCCCGTGAACGAGCCGCGCTCGTGGCCGAAGAGCTCGGACTCGAGCAGGTCCTTCGGCATGGCCGCGGTATTGATCGCGATGAACGGTTGTTGTGCACGCGCACTGTGACGGTGCAGGGCGCGCGCAACGAGCTCTTTCCCGGTCCCCGACTCGCCCGTAATGAGGACGGTCGCGCTCGATTGCGAAAGCCTGCCGATCGCGCGGAACACCTCCTGCATCGCGGGCGCCTGACCGAGTATTTCCGTCTCCGGAAGAGGCTCGTGTGCCTCGCTTTCGCGCCTTCTTTCCTCGAGCGCGCGCCGGATGAGGTCGACCGCCTGGTCGATGTCAAAAGGCTTGGGCAGATACTCGTAGGCGCCGCCCTGGAACGCCGCGACCGCGCTGTCCAAGTCCGAATATGCGGTCATGACGATGACGGGCACCGCGGGATGGCGCTGCTTCACCACCTGCAGGAGCTCGAGTCCCGAGCGCCCCGGCATGCGGATGTCGGAGACGAGCACCTCAGGCGTGGCGCCGGAGAGCGCGTCGAGTGCTTCCTGCGCGGAGGAAAACGAGTTGTACGCGATGCCTTCCCGGCTGAGCGCCTTCTCGATCACCCAGCGGATGGAACGGTCGTCGTCGACGATCCAGACCGGTTTCATCTTATCGGCAGCAGGATCCTGAATATCGTCCGGCCCGGCCGCGACTCGAACTCGATGACCCCGTGGTGGTAGTGCACGAACGTCTGCGCGAGCGAGAGCCCGAGGCCTGAGCCGCCTTCCCTGCCCGAGACCAGCGGATTGAAGATCCGGTCCTGGATCTCCTCCGGCACGCCCGGGCCGTCGTCGATCACTTGCAATTCTAATGCCAGCTTGTAGCGCTGCTTCAGGATGGTGATCTGCCGCAGCACCCGCGTTCTGAAGATGACGTTCTTGCTCCCGACCTGCGCTGAGTTGCGCGCGATGTTCAGAACCGCCTGGATGAGCTGCTCGCGGTCACCCTTGATGTCCGGAAGGCTCGGATCGTAGTCGCGCACGATTTCGACGCCGAACTCCGCGCGCACGAGGCTCCTCACGCGCTCGAGCACCTCGTGCATGCCGAGCGGCTCGAGCTGCGGCGCGCGGTGAGGCGTGAGCATACGGTCCATCAGCGCCTGCAGGCGGTCAGCCTCCTTGATGATCACCTGCGTGTACTCGCGCAACTCCGCGCGCTCGAGCTCGCGCTCGAGAAGCTGCGCCGAGCCGCGCAACCCGCCGAGCGGGTTCTTGATCTCGTGCGCGAGATTGCGGACGAGCTCGCGGTTCGCCTGCTGCTCCGACTCGATGCGGGCCTCGCGCTCGATGCGAAGCTGCTCGCTGATCGGGCGCAGCTCGGCGAGGAGCGCCATGCCGAACGCGTCGATCCGGGTCACGGTGCACGAGAGCGGCACCGGCTGGCGGCCGGTGCGCACGTAGGTGACGTTACGCGCCGAATAGTCCCAGTGGATGACGCGCGCCTCCTCGAGCGAGCGCTCGAGGTCGGCGCGCTCGGCGAACAAGCCTAGAAAGGGCTGCCCGAGCAGGCTGCGCGCGCCCGCGGTGAGCAGGTTCTCGGCGGCAGGGTTGGCGTAGCGCACGGTGAACTCGTCGTCGAGCACCACCACTGCCGTTGCCAGCAGGTCGAGGCCGGCGAACGAGGCGGCCACTCAGTTCTTCAGGTTCGCGAGCTCGCGCTGAAGCGCTTGGATGTTTTTCTCGTGGTTCTGGATCGTGTCCTTGTACGGTTGCAGTCGCTCAAGGACACGCGCGTAGTTGCGCTCGTCGCCGAAGCGCACGGCTTCCTGTTCAGCGAGCGCCTGCTGGGCCTGCCTAAGCGCCTCCTGCTCGGCGGCGAGCTCGCTCTCGAGAACCTTGCGCTGGCGCTCGCGCGCGCTCGCGCTCGCCTGCGGCGTCTCGCGCGGGAATCCCGGCGCGCGGGCCGCGGGAGGTTTCGACGGCGCGACGTTGATCTGGCTCGACACGAGCTCGCATTTCTGCTTCTCCGCCTGGCGCCGGTCGTTGGTGTAAGTGACCTGCCCCTGCTCGTTGCGGCACTTAAAGACTTCAGTGAGGCCGTGCTGCGCGAGCGCGTTCATGGCTGGCAGGCCAGCGAGCAGGATGCCGAATGCCCAGGCGCGGTGCATGCGCTAAGTCTATCAAGGCAAACGGAAACTTGCTGCGGGCGGAATTCGGGGTCAGGGTGAGGATTCGTAAAACACATCACGACCCTGACCCCGAACTGGTGTGTCATGAGCCTGTCGCGGCGACTACGCGGAGTAATACATCTCGAACTCGACCGGGTGCGTGGTCATGCGGAAGCGGGTGAGCTCCTGCTCCTTGAGCTCGACATACGAGTCGAGAAAGTCCTCGGAGAACACGCCGCCGCGCGTGAGGAAAGCATGGTCGTCGCGCAGGCAGCCGAGCGCTTCCTCGAGCGACGCGCACACGTGCGGCACCTTCGCGGCCTCCTCCGGCGGCAGGTGGTACATGTCCTTGTCGATCGGGTCCCCGGGATGAATCTTGTTCTGCACGCCGTCCAGGCCCGCCATCAGCATCGCCGCGAACGCGAGATAGGCGTTGGTGGTCGGGTCGGGGAAGCGCACCTCCACGCGGCGGCCGTTGGGGCTCGATACGTACGGGATGCGGCACGCGGCAGAGCGGTTGCGCGCCGAGTAGGCAAGGTTGATCGGCGCCTCGAATCCCGGCACCAGGCGCTTGTACGAGTTCGTGCCCGGGTTGGTGATGGCGTTGAGCGCCTTGGCGTGCTTGATGATGCCGCCGATGTAGTGCAGCGCTAGGTCGGAGAGCCCGGCGTAGCCGTTGCCGGCAAAGAGGTTCTTGCCGCCCTTCCAGATCGACTGGTGGCAGTGCATGCCCGAGCCGTTGTCGCCGACGACAGGCTTCGGCATGAAAGTCGCGGTCTTGCCGTAGGACGCGGCCGTGTTCCACACCGTGTACTTGAGGATTTGCATCCAGTCGGCGCGCTGCACGAGCGGCGCGAAGCGCGTGCCGATCTCGTTCTGGCCCATCGCGCCCACCTCGTGATGGTGCACCTCGCACTCCACGCCCTGCTGCTCGAGCGCGAGCACCATCGCGTTGCGGATGTCGGCGAGCGTGTCGGTCGGCGGCACGGGGAAATAGCCGCCCTTCACCGGCGCGCGGTGACCCATGTTGCCCGATTCGTAGTCGATGCCGGAGGACCAGGGCGCTTCCTCGGACTTGATCTTTACGAAGCAGCCCGACATGCCCACGTCCCAGGTGACGCCGTCGAAGATGAAGAACTCGGGCTCAGGGCCGAAGTAAGCCACTTCGCCGAGCCCAGTCTGCTTGAGGTACGCCTCGGCTTTCTTCGCGATCGAGCGCGGGTCGCGATCGTAGGGCTTGCCGTCCATCGGCTCGTACACGTCGCAGGTGATGTTGAGCACCGGCTCGTCGGTGAACGGGTCCATGCGCGCGGTGACCGGGTCCGGCATGAGCAGCATGTCGGACGCCTGGATCCCCTTCCAGCCGGCGATCGAGGAGCCGTCGAAAGCATGGCCGGACTCGAACTTGTCCTTGGTGAAGTACTTGACGGGCACCGAAACGTGCTGTTCCTTGCCGCGGGTGTCGGTGAACCGGAGGTCGACGAACTTCACCTCCTTGTCCTTGATCAACTTCAATACGTCATCGGGCGTGATCGCCATCTTTCGGGTCTCCCGGTTTAGAGTTTCGGTGTGTTCGTAGGTAGCGCGGCGTTTCAGCACATTCCATGCCAAACGCCGCTGCTGATTCCTGGGGCATTTTACTCATCCAGTGCGCACTGAATAGGGGCATCCCGGACCCGGACGCACAACGGAGGGGCATCATGGAGCAGATCAAGAAGGCCGCGCACGAGCGGGGAAAGAAGATGGGGCTGACATACGCCGGCGCCCTGCTACCGGCCGAAGCGCACAGGCTGATGCAGGAGGGTGCCGCGCTAGTTGACGTGCGCACCAAGCCCGAGCTTCTCTACGTCGGCAGGGTTCCGGGGGCACTCGCCGTAGAGTGGCAGACCTACCCCGGCAATCGTCCCAACCCCGAATTCCTCGCTGAGCTCGCCGCCGCCGTCCCCAAGGACCAGCCGGTCATGTTCATGTGCCGCTCAGGCGCTCGGTCGCACTCCGCCGCCGAAGCCGCCAATCGCGCGGGCTGGAAAGAGGCCTACAACGTGCTTGAGGGCTTCGAGGGCGACAAGGACGCCGAGCAGCACCGCAGCGCCGTCGGCGGCTGGCGCAAAGCGGGACTACCCTGGATTCAGAGCTGAAAAAGGGGTCAGGAACCTTTTTCGCGGAGCTGCGCGAAGCTCGCCGGAAAAGGTTCCTGACCCCTTTTTTCAGGTAGCGGTCCAGTTCACCGCGCCGGTCGCGGCAGTCAGCAGCACCGCGATGCCGAACGCGATCCGGTACCAGGCAAACCAGCGGAAGTCGTGCGTGGCGACGTAGCGGATGAGCCACCGGATCACGAGAAACGCTGAGATGAACGAA
>DATADT010000217.1:0-3227 GCA_036258355.1 Burkholderiales bacterium | reverse complement strand
CCTTCAGGGATGCCGTAGCTGCCATCCGCGGGCACGCCCATCGTCACCCAGTCGCCGTCGCGGCTGCCGGACATCCAGTCGCGGATGTGGTCGATCGCGGCGTTCGCCGCGCTCGCGGCGGAGGAAAGCCCGCGCGCATCGATGATCGCCGCGCCTCGCTTCTGCACCGTCGGGATGAAGGTCTGCTCGAGCCAGCCCTGGTCGTTGATCATCGGCCAGACCTTCTTTGCCTCATTTCCTCCTACGTACTCGGCCTGGAAAACGTCCGGGTATTGCGTCGCCGAGTGGTTGCCCCACACCGTGATCTTTCTCAGGGAAGTCACCGGCTTCGAGATTTTCTGGGAGATCTGTGAAGTCGCGCGGTTGTGATCCAGGCGCATCATGGCGGTGAACTGCGTCGGCTTGAGGGCCGGCGCGTTCTTCATCGCGATCAGGCAATTGGTGTTCGCCGGGTTGCCGACCACGAGGACTCTCACGTTGCGGCTCGCCACGCGCTCGAGCGCCTTGCCCTGCGGGCCGAAAATCTTGCCGTTTGCTTGCAGCAGGTCCTTGCGCTCCATGCCCGGCCCGCGCGGCCGTGCGCCGACGAGCAGCGCCACTTCGACGTCCTTGAAAGCCACCATCGGGTCCGAAGCGGGCACCATCCCGTGCAGCAGGGGAAACGCGCAGTCGTCGAGCTCCATCATCACGCCCTTCAACGCCTTCTGCGCCTTCTCGTCCGGGATCTCGAGCATCTGAAGGATCACCGGCTGGTCTTTCCCGAACATCTCGCCGCTCGCGATGCGGAAGAGCAGCGAATAGCCGATCTGGCCTGCCGCGCCGGTGACGGCGACGCGAATGGGAGGTTTCGACATGGAGGCTCCGCAGTGGGTAGCGCGATTTTAGCGCTACGTCGGGCTTAAGCGCTGCCCCAGACCTCCCGGGCGACTTCGACGACGCGCTCGAGCTTGCGCCACTGCTCGTCCTCGGTGAGCCGGTTGCCGTGGTGCGTGCTGGAGAATCCGCACTGGGGCGAGAGGCAGAGGTTCTCCAGCGGGACGTAGCGCGCCGCCTCGGCGATGCGGCGCTTGAGCTCCTCTTTGGATTCGAGTGCGCCGGTTTTGGTCGTCACGAGGCCGAGCACCAGCTTGCGCCCCCTGGGGAGCAGGCGCAACGGCTCGAAACCGCCGGCGCGCTCGGAGTCGTACTCCATGAAGTAGCCGTCCACGCTTGCGGTGAACAGCGCCTCCACGACCTGGTCCTCGTACGCGCCGGCGGCGAACCAGGTGCTGCGGAAGTTGCCGCGGCAGGTGTGCATGGTGACCGAGAGGTCTTGCGGCTTGTCGGCGAGAGCAAGGTTGATCGCGTTGGCGTAGGCGGCGGCGAGCGTGGACGGGTCGTCGCCATTGTTGCGGAAGTTCTCGCGGACTTTCGGGTCGCAGAGGTAGGAGAAGCCGACGTCGTCGAGTTGCAGGTAGCGGCAGCCGGCGTCGTAGAGCTGGCGGATCGCCTTGCGGTAGGCGGCGCCGACATCGCGCCAGAACTCGCCGAGGTCCGGGTAGGCAGTGCGCGAGATGGCGTTGCGGCCGCCGCGGAAGTGGAGCGCGCCGGGCGCGGGGATCGTCTGCTTGGGCAACGCCCTCGCCGTGCGCCTGAGGAAGGCGAAGTCCTCGACCATGATCGGCTGGTCGCAGCTCACCTTTCCGGTGACGGTCGCCATCGGCGGCACGTCCTCGGCGTTGAACGTCATGCCCATCGGCCTCGTAAGCCCGACGCCGGTGAGCTGCTTCAGGAAATCGAGGTGCCAGGTCTCGCGGCGGAACTCGCCGTCGGTGACTGCCTGGAGGCCGATCGACTCCTGCCTGCGTGCCGCCTCGGCGATCGAGCGGTCCTCGATCTCGCGCAGCAGTGCGGCCGGCAGCTCGCCCTTCTTGCGCCGGGCCCGCGCCTCGCGGAGCGCTTGCGGGCGCAGCAGGCTCCCCACCTGGTCGGCGCGAAACGGGGGCTTCATCCCCGCATGATAGTCATGGCGGACGGAGAAGTGTTGCGGCGCAACGCTATAATGATGTCGCCCGGAATTAGGGCCGGGCGCTTTCATGGCGAGCGCGTCCGCTAAAAAGATCCGGCCGAAGTACCTCAATCTCCCCGCAATCCTTTTCGAGATCCGGCTGCCGGTGCCCGGGTGGGTCTCCATCCTGCACCGGATCTCGGGCGCGCTGCTCTTCTTCCCGTTCACCGCCTGGGTGCTGTACCTCCTCGACACCAGCCTGCGCTCCGAGCAGGGCTTCCAGTACGTGAAGACGCAATACCTGGACCTCACGCTCGTCAAGCTTGGCCTGCTGGTGCTCATCTGGGCCTATTGCCATCATTTCTGCGCGGGCATCCGCTATCTTTTGCTCGACCTCGACAAGGGCATCGAGCTGAGAACGGCTCGCATTACGAGCTGGCTGGTGATCGGCGTGTCGCTCGCGCTGACGGCGCTCTTCGGAGCGAAGCTATGGTGAAGCGACTGGTCGTCGGCGCACACTACGGCCTGCGCGACTGGCTCGCGCAGCGGATCACGGCGGTGATCATTGCGCTGTACTCGCTGATAGCCGCCGCCATTGTGCTCATCAACACGCCCCTCACCTACGCGGTGTGGAAGGACCTTTTCGCCCAGGGCTGGATGCGGGTGGCGACGCTTCTTTTCGCGGCCAGCCTCGTCTGGCACACCTGGGTCGGCGTGCGCGACATCCTCATGGACTACATCAAGCCGGACGGGTTGCGCCTGACCTTGCAGGTGCTGGTGCTGCTCGTCCTGGCCGGATACTTCGGCTGGGCGGTGCAGATCCTCTTCAGATGATTCCCGTCAGGCGATTCGATGCAATCGTGGTGGGCGCGGGCGGGGCAGGCATGCGCGCGGCGCTGGAGCTCGCGCGGGCCAATCTCAAGGTCGCGGTGCTGTCGAAGGTATTCCCGACGCGCTCGCATACCGTCGCGGCCCAGGGCGGCATCGCCGCGCCGCTCGCCAACACCACCGAGGACAACTGGCACTGGCTCATGTACGACACCGTCAAGGGCTCCGACTACCTCGGCGACCAGGACGCGATCGAGTACATGTGCCGGCGCGCGATCGAGGTGGTCGTCGAGCTCGAGCACATGGGAATGCCGTTCGACCGCATCGAGAACGGCAAGATCTACCAGCGGCCCTTCGGCGGCCATACCCAGAACTACGGCAGCCCCAAGATGGCGATGCGCGCCTGCGCCGC
>DATADT010000216.1:0-4272 GCA_036258355.1 Burkholderiales bacterium | reverse complement strand
ACGGGCAGCAGCTCCAGCAGCTCGAAAGCAGCTTGCAGGCCCCCCGCCCGGACATCCGCCTCCGCCTCCTCAGCCCGCCGTGGTGTTTTTGCCTGTCGCGGCTTTGCCATCCCCTGTTGATTCTAATCCTAGTTATAGAGGCCCTTCGCCGCGGCCTTGAAGACAACGAGCGGCACCACCGCCTCGAGCGTGGGCGCGGCGACGCCCGCCACGCGCGCGAACGCGAGCGGCGCCACGAGCAGCGCCTCGATCTCCATCGGCCGGCCGCGCTCGTAGTCCTGCAGCATCGAGGGCTTGTGGCTGATCGCGCCCGAAGATTGGCCACCGCTCGGCCGTGTCGGCGCGCGCTCGGGATCCACGCCGTGCGCAGCGGCGATCGCCCTCGCCTCGGCGGCGAGCCGTCTCGAGAGCTCGGCGAGCGCGGCGTCGCCGCGCACTTCCTTCACGCTCGCGCCCAGGAGCGTGCATAGCGCCGCGGTGCTCAGGTTCTGCACGAGCTTCGCCCAGACCGAAGTGCGGATATCCTGGGTCGGCGGCGAGTACAGATCCGCATCGGTGAGAATTTTTCTTAAGGTCAGAACCTCTTCGCTGTCGCTGTCGTCCGCCTGCCCCAGCACCAGCATGTTGTTCCCGGGAACGTTGTTCACGATCACGCCCGGCTCGCGCACTTCGTTCGCCGAGTACACGACGCAGCCGACGATCTGGCTGGTTTTCAGAACGGCTTTCAACTTGCCCTGATGATCAAGGGGCGAAAGGTCGGGCGGCGCGGGCCGCTCTGGCGAAAGCCCGATGCCGTACCACCACGGGATGCCGTTCTGCGCGAACACGACGCGCGTGTCCCTCCCGACGAGGCGCGGCGCGGCCTCGGCAAAAGCGCCGAGCGCGTTCGCCTTCAGGGTGACGAACACAAAATCTTGCAATCCCGGATCCGAGGTGCGCACCTTGCCGCGGATGGTGTCGGCGCCGTGAATGAGCGTTATCCCCTTGTCGCGCATCGCTTCGAGATGCGCGCCGCGCGCGACCACCGAGACGTCGTGCCCGGCTGCGGCGAGCTTGGCGGCGACATGGCCGCCGACGGCTCCGGCGCCGAACACACAGATTCTCATCCGGCCAGGCAGATTCTCATGAGGAGTCTCTAGAATTGTAGCGATGTCGGGAAAACTTCCCGTGGTGATCGCGGGCGCCGGCCCCACGGGGCTGATGTGCGCGCTCGCGCTTGCTCGACGAGGCGTGCAGGTCGTGGTGTGCGAGGCCGAGCCCAGCCTGACGCACGACCTGCGCGCCGGCACCTTCCACCCGCCGACGCAGGAAATGATGGCGCCGTACGGCATCACCGCGCGCATGCACGAGCAAGGGCTGCAGGTACGGCGTTGGGAGATCCGCAGCCGCCGCGGCGGCCTGGTCGCGGAGTTCGACCTGGGGCTGCTTGCCGACGAGACGCCCTACCCTTATCGCCTGCATCTCGAGCAGCACCGCCTCACGCCCATCCAGCTCGACATCCTGCGCAAGGAGCCGACCGCGGAAGTGCATTTCCGGCACCGAGTCACCGGCTTCGAGCAGAAGGCGAATTCGGTGCTGGTCAGGTTCGAGTCCGAGGGTATCCCGGGCAAGCTGGAAGCCTCGTGGCTGGTCGGCGCAGACGGCGGCCGCAGCACGATCCGGAAGCTGCTCCCGGTGGAGTTCGAAGGCTTCACCTGGCCCGAGCAGTTCCTCGTCGTCAGCACTCCGCACGACCTCGCGCGGCACGGCTTTACGATGAACGCCTATGTCGCCGATCCGGTGGAATGGGCCGCGGTATTCAAGATGCCCGACGTGGGACCGCCGGGCCTGTGGCGGCTCGCCTTTCCGTGCGATCCGGGCATGCCGGAGGACGCGCTGCTCGACCCGCGCAGTGTGCAGGCGCGGATGCAGGGCTTTCTCGCCCTCGAGCACGATTACGAGGTCCGCTACCAGAGCATCTATCGGGTGCACCAGCGCATCGCGAGCGAATGGCGCTGCGGCCGGGTCCTGCTCGCGGGCGACGCGGCGCACCTCAACAACCCGCTCGGCGGCTTCGGGCTGAACAGCGGTATCCACGACGCCACCAACCTCGCCGAGAAGCTGGCGAGGGTGTGGCGCAGCGAGGCCGACGATTCGTTACTCGATCTCTACGTGCGCCAGCGCCGCGCCGCGACCATCGAGCATGTGCAGGCCATGTCGATCCGCAACAAGCGCCTGCTCGAAGAGCGCGACCCGCACGTTCACCGAACCCGCATGGAGGAGCTGGTGGCAATCGCCGAGGACCCGCGACTCGCCCGCGCGTACATGCTCGAGTCCTCCATGATCGCCGGCCTGCGGAAGAGCGCGGAGATCGAATAGCGAAGGCTGAGAAAGACAAAAGGCCGCCTTGCCCATCCAGGGCAAGCGCGGCCTTTGCCGTGCAAGCACTACCTGCTGCGAACGACTACTGTTTCTTTTCCTTGGACGGATCGTCGGTGCTCGACCCGCCAGCCGCGGCCCCCGAGGACGATGTGCTGGGCGAAGTGCTCGAGCCGCTGCCGCTCGCCGAGCCGGTGGTCGAGCCGCCGGGGGCGGAGTCCTTCTTCGCCATGTCGCCCGACGAAGACGAGGAGCTGGAGGACGAAGACGGCGAGCTCGGGGCGCTGGTCGTGCCGGACGCCGAGCCGGACGGCGAGCTCGGCGAAGTGGCCGAGCCCGAAGACGATGTCGGGCCCGAGCCGGGCGCCGCGCGGCGTTCGCCGGTGTTGTCGCCGCAGGCGGCGAGCATACCGGCTCCGAGCGCCATGGAAATTGCTACTGCCAAAGCTGAAAGTCTCATATGCGTGGGCCTCCGTGGTTGGGGTGAAGGTTACGGAGCAAGGTTTGGGCCCACGGCGGTAAGATAGTAGTTCTTTTGGACAAGGTAGTTCCCTGGACTATCTCCTTCCCACGACAGTCGTCGGCAGCTACCCCCAGCCCGGGTGGCTGATCGACCGGGCCAAGCTCGGCGCCAAGGTCCCGCGCGTGCGGGCGCCCGAAATCTGGCGCGTCGACAAGGAGTTCCTCGAGCAGGCGCAGGACGACGCCACCCTCCTCGCGATCCGTGACATGGAGCGCGCCGGGATCGACATCATCACCGACGGCGAAATGCGCCGCGAGAGCTACTCTAACCGGTTCGCGACCGAGCTCGAGGGCATCGACATCAAGAACCCCGGCTCGACGATCAACCGCAGCGGGGTCCCGATCCCGGTGCCGCGCGTGGCCGGGCCGATACGCCGCAAGGGGCCGGTCGAAGTGCGCGATGTGGTGTTCCTGAAAAGCAACACCTCTAGGAAAACCAAGATCACGCTCCCCGGCCCGTTCACCATGGCGCAGCAGGCACAGGACGACTACTACAAGGACGAGGAAGCGCTTGCGCTGGCGTTCGCCACCGCAGTAAACGAGGAGCTGCGTGACCTCAAGAAGGCGGGCGCCGACGTCGTGCAGATCGACGAGCCGTGGCTGCAGGCGCGCCCCGAGCGTGCCGAGCGCTACGGAGTGAAGGCGATCAACCGGGCGCTCGAGGGAATCCCCGGAACGACCGTGGTCCACCTGTGTTTCGGCTACGCCGCGGCAGTGAAGGACAAGCCGACTGGCTACTCGTTCCTGCCGCAGCTCGAAGCGGCGAGCGCAAGCCAGATATCGATCGAGGCGGCGCAGCCCCGGCTCGAGCTGAGCGTGCTGCGCGAGCTCAGCAAGACTCTCATGGTCGGCGTCATCGACCTGGGCACGAACGACGTCGAGACGCCTCAGGAAGTCGCCGGCCGCATCCGCGCCGCGCTGAAGCACGTGCCGGCCGAGCGCCTGGTGCTCGCGCCGGACTGCGGGATGAAGTACCTCACGCGCGAGGCGGCGTTCGGCAAGCTGAAGGCGCTCGCCGGGGGCGCCGAGATCGTCCGAAGGGAGCTCGCCTAGCCGCCGCCGCGCGGGCCCGCGCCGTCACCGCCCGTGCGGAAGTCGCGCTGCTGCTCTTCCTCCTTCGGATCCACTTGTTGCTGCACGGGGTTCGCGCCTTCGCGCTTCTCCGCCTGGCTTTGGGGCGGGCCGACGTTGGCGGGCGTGGTCGGGATATTAGATTCTCTCGGCGCGGACGCTCCGGCGCCCGGCTCGGGTGAAGAGGCGCTTTTGGAGTCCCCGGTATTGCGATCACATGCTGCCACCCCGAGCGCGATTGCGGCGGCAAGCGTAAGTACAGTAGTCGTTTTCATGCTCGCTCGCCTTGCAAACCGCGTGCCCGGCGGGGGTTTACAAATG
>DATADT010000215.1:0-3352 GCA_036258355.1 Burkholderiales bacterium | reverse complement strand
CTTCAGCCACCCGAGCGTGCCGGCGACGAACATGAAGGAGCTGCTCGCCCACATCCGTGCGAACCCCGGCAAGCTGAACTACGGCAGCGGCAACAGCACGTCCATCGTCTCGACCGCGCAGCTCCTGCAGCGCGAGAAGCTCGACGTGGTGCACGTGCCGTACAAGGGCGACGGCCCGCTCATGGTGGACCTTCTCGGCGGCCGGGTTCACTTCGCCATCGCCACGCCGGGGACGGCGGCGCCGCAGGTGCGCGAGGGGAAGCTGCGCGCCCTCGCGACGCTGCTGCCCAGCCGCAGCGCGTTGCTGCCCGACGCGCCGACGATGACAGAAGCCGGCCTGAAGGAGCTGAGCGTCACGCCGTGGGGCGGCATATTCGGCCCCAAAGGGCTGCCGCGCGAGATTACCGACCGCGTCTCGCGCGAGCTCCAGGCCGTGCTCAAGCGCCCCGAGGTGCGCGAAGCGTTCGGCAAGCTTGCCTTCGAGCCGCGCGGCTCGACCCCCGAGGAGCTCGCGGCGTATACCCGCGAGCAACTCGCCGTCTGGCGCCGCGCCATCGCGGACGCCGGTATCAAGCCCGAGTGAGCTGTGATTGACGTTAACGTAAACGTCAACTAGGCTGGCGGTTTCATGACCGACCTGTCCGACTCCAGCAAGCTCGTCTACAAGGCGAAGCACAAGATCCGCTTCGTCACCGCGGCGAGCCTGTTCGACGGCCACGACGCGTCGATCAACATCATGCGCCGCATCCTGCAGGCCTCGGGGGCGGAGGTGATCCACCTCGGCCACAACCGCTCGGTCGACGACGTGGTGAGCGCGGCGCTGCAGGAAGACGTGCAGGGCGTCGCAGTGTCTTCATACCAGGGCGGCCACCTCGAGTACTTCAAATACATGCTCGACCTGCTGCGCTCGCAGGGCGGGGAGCACATCAAGGTGTTCGGCGGCGGCGGAGGCGTGATCGTACCCTCCGAAATCAAGGAGCTGCAGGACCACGGCGTCGCGCGAATCTACTCGCCCGAGGACGGGCAGCGCATGGGCCTGCAGGGAATGATCAACGACATGCTGGCGCGCTGCGATTTTGATTTAACGCGCGATCCTTCGCGCAAGGAGCCGAAGACGTTAGCGCAGGTCATCACGGCGCTGGAGCTCGGGGTCTACCAGGATAGGAAATCACTTCAGGAAAGAGCAAAAGCCAATCGTGCTCCCGTGCTGGGCATCACCGGCACCGGCGGCGCGGGCAAGAGCTCGCTCACCGACGAGCTGGTGCGGCGCTTCCGGCTGGATCAGGGCGACGCGATCAAGATCGCGGTGCTGTCGGTGGACCCGACGCGCCGCAAGACGGGCGGCGCGCTCCTCGGCGACCGCATTCGCATGAACGCGATCCACGGCCCGAGCGTATTCATGCGCTCGCTCGCCACGCGGGACACGGGGACGGAGCTCTCGGCGGCGCTCGGCGACGCGATCGCCGCCTGCCGCGCCGCGGGCTACGGGCTGGTGATGGTCGAGACAGCGGGCATCGGCCAGGGCGACGCCGCGGTCGTGCCGCACGTCGACGCTTCGCTCTACGTCATGACGCCGGAGTTTGGTGCGGCCAGCCAGCTCGAGAAGATCGACATGCTCGACTTCGCCGATTTCGTCGCTATCAACAAGTTCGACCGCCGCGGCGCCGACGACGCGCTGCGCGACGTGCGCAAGCAGGTGCAGAGAAACCGCGAAGCGTTCAGGTCCGCGCCCGAGGACATGCCGGTCTTCGGCACCATCGCCGCGCGCTTCAACGACGACGGCGTGACCTCGCTCTACCACGCCGTGGCTGAAAAACTGGGATTCGAGATCAAGAAATTGCCGAAACCCGCCGGCAAGGTTTCCTCGGCCGTGCATGCCATCGTGCCACCCAAGCGACAGCGCTATCTCGCCGAGATCGCCGAGACGGTGCGGGGGTATCACCGGCGCGTGGAGCAGCAATCGCGCCTCGCGCGGGAGCGGCAGCAGCTCCTCGCCGCCCGGGAGATGCTCGGCAGGAGCTTTGAGGAGCTCGACGAGCTGATCCATTCGAAACAGCTCGACGCCGAAGCGCAAAGGGTGCTCGACACCTGGCCCAAGGTGGTCAAGTCGTACTCCGGCGACGAGCAGGTAGTCAAAGTGCGCAACAAAGAGCTACGCACGAAGCTCACCCACACCTCCCTCTCGGGTACCAAGGTGCCCAAGGTGGCGCTGCCGCGCTACGAGGATCACGGCGAGCTGCTGCGCTGGCGGATGCGCGAAAACGTGCCCGGCGAGTTCCCTTTCACCGCGGGCGTCTTCCACTTCAAGCGGGAGAACGAGGATCCGACGCGCATGTTCGCCGGGGAGGGCGACCCATTCCGCACCAACAAGCGCTTCCACCTGCTCTCGCGCGACATGCCGGCGAAGCGCCTGTCCACCGCGTTCGACTCGGTTACGCTGTACGGCTTCGACCCCGACGAGCGGCCCGACATCTACGGCAAGGTCGGCAACAGCGGCGTCTCGATCGCGACGCTCGACGACATGAAGGTGCTCTACTCGGGCTTCGACCTGTGCGACCCGTCCACCTCGGTGTCGATGACGATCAACGGGCCGGCGCCGACGATCCTCGCGATGTTCTTCAACACCGCGGTCGACCAGCAGGTCGAAAAGTTCAGGAAGGAGAAAGGACAAGACCCGTCTGCAGACGAGCTGAAGGCAATAAAGGCGCAAACCCTTGCCACGGTCCGCGGCACCGTGCAGGCCGACATCCTGAAGGAGGACCAGGGGCAGAACACCTGCATCTTCTCCACCGAGTTCTCGCTCAAGGTGATGGGCGACATCCAGGAGTACTTCATCGCCAACCAGGTGAGGAATTTCTACTCCGTGTCGGTGTCGGGCTACCACATCGCGGAAGCGGGCGCCAACCCGATCTCGCAGCTCGCGTTCACGCTCGCCAACGGCTTCACCTTCGTCGAGGCCTACCTCGCGCGCGGGATGAAGATCGACGACTTTGCCCCGAATCTGTCGTTCTTCTTCTCCTACGGCATGGACCCGGAGTACGCGGTGCTCGGGCGCGTGGCGCGACGCATCTGGGCAGTGGCGATGAAGGAGCGCTACCGCGGCAATGAGCGCAGCCAGAAGCTCAAGTTCCACTCGCAGACTTCCGGCCGCTCGCTGCATGCGCAGGAGATCGCCTTCAACGACATCCGCACCACGCTGCAGGCGCTGATTTCAACCTACGACAACACCAACTCTCTGCACACCAACGCCTACGACGAGGCGATCACCACGCCGACCGAGGAGTCGGTGCGCCGCGCCATGGCGATCCAGCTCATCATCAACAAGGAATGGGGGCTGGCGAAGAACGAGAAC
>DATADT010000214.1:0-1504 GCA_036258355.1 Burkholderiales bacterium | reverse complement strand
AGCGAGAAGGCGCCTTTTTCATTCTTCGCCAGAAGCATGCGTAAAATTATAAGCACCATGGCGGGCCACAGCCGATGGGCCAACGTCAAGCACCGCAAGGAGCGAGCGGATGCGAAGCGCGGCAAGATCTTCACGCGCCTCATCCGCGAGATCACCGTCGCAGCGCGCCTGGGCGGTGGCGACCCGGCCGGCAACCCGCGGCTGCGCCTCGCGCTCGAGAAAGCGCGCGAGCAGAACCTTCCCGGCGACAACATCCAGCGCGCGATCCAGCGCGGCTCGGGCGAGCTCGAGGGCGCGGCGTACGAGGAAGTGCGTTACGAGGGCTACGGCCCCGCCGGCGCCGCGGTGATGCTCGACTGCCTTACCGATAATCGCACGCGCACCGTGGCCGAGGTGCGGCACGCCTTTACCAAGAATGGCGGCAACCTGGGCTCCGACGGCTCGGTCGCCTACCTCTTCAAGCATTGCGGTCAGTTCGTATTCGCCCCGGGCACGAGCGAGGACAAGGTGATGGAGGCCGCGCTCGACGCAGGCGCCGAGGATGTCTTCAAGAACGATGACGATTCGGTCGAGCTCGTGTGCGCTGCGGCAGACTTTGCCGCGGTGAAGGCGGCGCTCGCCAAGGCGGGCCTCAAACCGGAGCTTGCCGAGATCACGATGAAGCCGACTGTCGAAAACGCGCTCTCCGGCGACGAGGCCGCGCGCATGCGCCGGCTGCTCGACGCGCTGGAAGCGCTCGACGACGTGCAGGACGTGTACACCACGGCGGTCGTCGATTGAGAATCCTCGGGATCGATCCCGGTCTGAGGCTGACCGGATTCGGAGTGATCGAAACCGAAAGTTCCCGCCTTCTCTATGTGGCGAGCGGCTGCGTGAAGTCCGGCGCGGGCGACCTGGCCGCGCGGTTGAAATGCATCCTCGATGGATTAAAGGACGTGATCGCCGCGCACGACCCGGTCGAAGTCGCGGTCGAGAAAGTGTTCGTCAGCGCGAACCCGCAGTCGACGCTCGCGCTCGGACAGGCGCGCGGCACCGCGATCTGCGCGGCGGTTCTGGCCGGCCTACCGGTCTCCGAGTACACCGCGCTGCAGGTGAAGCAGTCGGTGGTGGGCAACGGACATGCCGCGAAGGAGCAGGTGCAACACATGGTGAAGCGCCTGCTCTCGCTCCGAGGCGATCCCGCGCTCGACGCGGCCGACGCGCTCGCGTGCGCGATCTGCCACGCGCACGGAAGGAGCCTCGGTGCAATTCCTACCAGGGCTTTCCGGGTCAGGAAGGGGCGTCTCGTTTGATCGGCCGGCTGAGCGGCAGGCTGGCGGCCAAGCAGCCGCCGCAGGTGCTCGTCGATGTGGGCGGCGTGGCCTACGAGCTCGACGTGCCGATGAGCACTTTTTACAATCTGCCGGCGACCGGCGAACCGGTAAGCCTGTACACGCACCTCGTGGTGCGGGAGGACGCGCATACCCTCTACGGGTTTGCCACGCTCGAGGAGCGCACGGCGTTC
>DATADT010000213.1:0-3703 GCA_036258355.1 Burkholderiales bacterium | reverse complement strand
ACCACGAGCGGCAACCCGAGCATCTGGTTGAAATCGCAGTCGTACACGTAGCCCTGCCAGTCGACCGAGACCAGGCTGCGGCACATCACCGAGGCGAGGTTCTCGTCCCGGTGCGAGGCGTGCAGGAGCTCCATGTAGGCGCCGAACTTGCCCTTGGACACGAGCATCGAGCCGAAGCGCTGGATCGGCATGTTGGCGAGCGTATAGAGCTTGTTGAACACGATGCCGTGCTGCTCGCCGAGAATTCGCTTGTAGTCCGCCTCGAGCTTGGCCTGCGCCGGGGGGAGCGTCGGGCCCTGCGGGTTGTACACGAGGTTGAGCGGCAGGTTGCGCCCGTAGCCGAGGGCGTTCAGCTTGCGCAGCACGCGGATGCTTGTCTGGTAGACGCCCTTGCCGCGCTGGCGCTCGACCAGCTCCTCCGTATAGCACGGTAGCGACGCAATGATCTCGACCTCGTGGTCCTTCAGGAAGACCGCCAGATCCTCCTTCCCAGGCTCTTCCAGGACTGTCAGGTTGCAGCGGTCGATCACGTGCGCGCCCAGCCCGCGCGCACGCACCACGAGCTCGCGGAACTGCGGATGCAGCTCGGGAGCCCCGCCAGTGATGTCGAGAATTCGAACTTTTGAAGACTCGAGAAAGTTCAGCACCTCAACGACGGTTTCGCGAGACATCATCTCGGTGCGCGAGGGGCCGGCGTTGACGTGGCAGTGAACGCAGCTCTGGTTGCACTTGTAGCCCAGGTTGACCTGCAACGTCTCCAGGCGCTCGCGGCGCAGGGCGGGGAAGCGGTACTGCCGCATGAGGGGCAGGGTAGCGTGCATGACGCTTGGTCGGTCGGGCGGTGCCGAGCTTACAGGACGTCGGCCACGCCGTGCGAGTGCTCGTCGAGCAGGCCGAGCAGCCGCTTGCTGGTGGCGCGCAGCCGCTGCGACAGCATGAGCACGAGCTCCATCAGGACCTTCGCGCCGAGGAGCGGCTGCTCCACGATGATGCGCGCCAGGCTCTCGCGGTCGAGCACCGCGATCAGCGAGGCCTCGGCGGCGAGGCAGGTAGCGAAGCGCGGCTCGCCGTCGATCATCGACATCTCGCCGAGCGTCCTGCCGGCGTCCACCGCGGCGAGGAGCTGCGGCGTGTTCCAGCGGTCGCGCTTGAACACCTCGACCCGGCCTTCGAGCACCATCATCATGAAGTCGCCGCCCTCGCCCTCTTGGATGATCTCGGCCGCGGCTTGCGCGCGGTAGACGCCCATGAAATGCGCGAGCAGCTCCACTTCCGCGGGCGAGAAGTTCTCGAGCAGCGGGCACCTCGGAATGAGCGCGTGCATCTGGCGCGCGAACTGCGTGGCATCCCCGAGGTACTCGAGGTGCGCGAGCTGCTGCGGGCGTTCGGCCATGGACGCGCCCGATTATGCCGAATCCCTATCTCGAGTGCTTACGCCGCTCCTTTACCGCGTCGGCCAGGCCCTCGAGCAGCCTTGCCGATTCGTCCCAGCCGAGGCAAGAATCTGTAATGCTTTGTCCGAAGACGAGCGGCTTGCCCGGCGCCAGGTCCTGCCGGCCTTCGACGAGGTGCGACTCCACCATCGCGCCGATGATGCGCCGCTCGCCGCGCGCGATCTGCCGGCCGATGTCCGCGGCGACTGCCGCCTGGCGACGGTAGTCCTTCGCCGCGTTGGCGTGCGAGCAGTCGATCATGAGGCGCTCGGGCAGCTTGGCGCGCGCCAGCTCCGCGCACGCCGCCTGCACCGACGCCGCGTCGTAGTTCGGCGCCTTACCCCCTCGCAGGATGATGTGGCAGTCATCGTTGCCGCGCGTCTCAACGATGGCCACCTGGCCGTTCTTGTGCACCGACAGGAAGTGGTGCTTCTGGCGCGCGGCGAGCAGCGCGTCGACCGCGATCTTGACGTTGCCGTCGGTGCCGTTCTTGAACCCCACCGGCGCCGACAGCCCCGAGGCGAGCTCGCGATGTACCTGGCTCTCGGTGGTGCGCGCGCCGATCGCGCCCCAGGACACGAGGTCGCCGATGTACTGCGGCGAAATCACGTCGAGGAACTCGCAGGCGGCCGGCACGCCGTGCTGGTTGATTCGCACCAGAAGGTCGCGCGCGATGCGCAGTCCCTCGTTGATGCGGAAGCTGCCGTTCAGGTAGGGATCGTTGATGAGCCCTTTCCAGCCGACCGTGGTGCGCGGTTTCTCGAAGTAGACGCGCATCAGGACTTCGAGCTCGCGCGCGTGCCTTTTCCTCTCCGCGGCAAGCCGTTGCGCGTACGCGATCGCCGCCGCGGGATCGTGGATCGAGCAGGGACCGATCACCACGAGCAGCCGGTCGGAGCGGCCGTGCAGGATCTGGCGCACGTTGGCGCGTGTCTCGGCGATCTGCGACTCGATCGCGGTGCCCTGGATCGGGAAGAAGCGGATGAGGTGCTCGGGCGGCGGGAGCGGAACGATGTTGTCGATGCGCTCGTCGTCGGTGAGCGAGGTCTTGTCGTCGATGGGCTCGTGGATAGGGTTCATGGGCAGTTGGCCTCGGGCAAAAAAAAACCGCCAGGCTTTGGGGCGCTGGCGGTTTTTGGGTTGGATTCGGTTAGAGCTTAGCCGGTCCCTTCCGCCAGTCGGCTGGAAAAGTAAAAGAAGAAACCGAGAAAGTTGAATGGCGCGAAGCGCATGTTTACGGCTTTGGATTCTGCCATAAAACCATCTGGGTGCACCGGAAAAGCGCAATCTTGGCCCCCGTCGCCTCGTTCGTGACCACGGCGTCCCACACCTGGGTGGTGCGCCCGAGGTGGACCGGGGTCGCGCGGCACGCGATCGCCCCGTCGCGCGCGGTGCCCAGAAAATTGGCCTTCAGCTCGACCGTGGTGAACCCTTTGGCGCCTTCCGGCAGGCTCGCAATGCAACCGTAGCCGCAGCTCGTGTCGGCAAGCGCGATGACCGAGGCGGCGTGCAAAAAGCCGTTCGGCGCCATGACTTCGCGCCGCACCAGCATGCGGCTTTCCACGGCCTCGCGGGAAACTGTGATGATCTCGACGCCCATCAGCCCGGGAAGGTGCCCCTGGCCGAAACTATTGAAATGCTCGCGCGTTAAGGAAGTCATGGCCATGGAGGACTACTTTAATTGATTAGCACTCGCCGGAGCGTAGTGCCAGGCAAGGTGTTTGCCAGGGCAGGGGCATCGTGCTAGCTTTTTCGCACCGGCAAGGGACAAAGAAAGGCAGGCGATAAATGTCGGCCAACGTCGCTATTCCTATCGCGGGCTTCAAGGACGTCTACGACGTCTCGTCGGTCGAAAAGGCGCTGCAGGAGCTGCCGCCCAGCGCGAGCGAGGCGCTGCGCTCCCTGTACGAGAAGATGGTGCGCCTGGGCGGGCAGCGCTTTACGGTCAAGCCCTCGGCGCTGCCCGAGATGGAGCGCCTCTTTGCCGAGCTGCCGAACTTCGCCGAGGTGCTCGCCGATATCCGCAAGCACCTTGCGCTGTGCATCGATTCCAACGACTCCATCGAGCTGCCGCCGATCCTGCTGCTCGGCGAGCCGGGCATCGGCAAGACTCACTTCGCACGGAAGGTGGCGGAGCTGCTCGGCACCGGCTTCGGCTTCGTGCCGATGAGCTCGCTCACCGCCGGCTGGGTGCTTTCCGGCGCCTCCTCGCAGTGGAAGAACGCGAAGCCGGGCAAGGTGTTCGATACCTTCGTGAACGGCGACTATGC
>DATADT010000212.1:0-4785 GCA_036258355.1 Burkholderiales bacterium | reverse complement strand
CCTTGACGTCCGGTACGCCGATCGCGATGTGCCCGAACGCGGTGCCGAGGTCGTACCGCTCGACGCCGTAGTTGTAGGTGAGCTCGAGCACCGCGGCGCGGTCCTCGTCGTCGTAGCCGACGAAGGCGAGCGAATATTTCTGCTCCGGCCGGTCGGTGGTACGGAGCAGCTTCATGCCGAGCACCCGGGTGTAGAAGTCGATCGAGCGCTGCATGTCGCCCACGCGAAGCATCGTATGAAGCATTCTCATCTTGTTTCCTTCAGGAGGGGTAGGACCGCGCCGGCAAGCTCGAGGCGCCCGCGCGCGACGGGCCAGCCGGGATAAAGGGTACTCAGCACCCGGTAGAAGCGCGCCGAATGGTTGAGCTCGACGAGGTGCGCTGCCTCGTGAGCAACGACGTAGTCCGCAAGCGCAGGCTCGATGTGGACCAGGCGCCACGAAAGCCGCATGCTGCCGTCCTCGTTGCACGCGCCCCATTGGGTGCGCGCGTTCGAAAGCCGCACGTTCGGCGCCGGGCGGCCGAGCAGGCCGGCGAAGTGCGCCGCCCGCGGCTGTAGCGCCTCGAGCGCCGCCGCTTTAAGCCATTTCACGAGTTCCGGCATGGCTGCGAAGCGGATCGTGTCGCCTTCGCGCCGCACCGGCCCGCCACAGCGCTCAAGGCGCACCGTTTCGCCGAAGAGCGGCAGATGCTCGCCGGTGTCGCCCTGCACGAGCGCAGGCCGTGGGGCGCGTGCCCACTCGTCCAGCTTGGCGAGGATCCAGCGTTCCTTCTCGCGCACGAATCCCTCGACGTCGCGCCAGGGTGCGCGCAGCGGCGCCGACACCTTGAGGCCGTCGGCATCAACCGTGATGCCGAGCGTCCGGCGGCGCCGGCGCACGAAGCGGTACTCGATGCTGCGCCCGCGCAGGCGAATCAGGTGAGCGCTCTTTGCTGTTCTTCGATCCATTTCCTTGCCATTTCGTTGACCGTCGCGGCGTCGCGGTCGGCGGCGTCGATCGGCGGACCGATGCGCACGGTCACCGTCCCGGGCCGCTTGAGGAAGGCGTTGCGTGGCCAGAAGAGCCCCGCGTTGTGCGCCACCGGCACCACCGGCGCGCCGGCCGAGCACGCAAGCCATGCGCCGCCGGGATGATAGGCGCGCGAGGCTCCCGGTGCCACGCGCGTGCCTTCCGGAAATACCACCACCCAGAATCCCTGCTTCAGCCGCTCGCGGCCGCGGCGGGCGATCGCGCGCAGCGCCGCCGCGCCGCGCGAGCGGTCGATCGCGATCGGGCTCATCAGCGCGAGCCCCCAACCGAAGAACGGGATCCAGAGGAGCTCGCGCTTGAGCACCAGCACCTGCGGCGGGAAGATGAGCTGGAACGCCATGGTCTCCCAGGCCGATTGGTGCTTCGCGAGGATTACCGAGGGGCGCGAGGGCAGGTTCTCGCGGCCCTCGACCCGCCAGTCGATGCGCACGATCGCTCTTGCCATGAGGACGACCAGCCGCGACCAGCCGGAGATGATGCGGTAGCGCGTCAGTCGCGGCAGCGGAAACGTGGCGAGCGCCACGAGCGCGTACGGCGGCGTGATGAGCACGAGTGCGAGCGCGAACAATACCGAGCGCACCAATCTCACGGGGCGAGGTGCGCGGCGAATGCCGCAAGATCGGGAAAGACCCGCGTACCCGGCGGGAGCTTCCCGGCCTCGAGCGTGCGTGCGCCCTGGCCCGTCAGCACGAGCACCGGCCGCGCGCCCGCCGCAGCCGCGGCTTCCAGGTCACGCTGCGCGTCGCCGACCATGTAGGTCTGGTCGAGCGTGACATTGAAGCGCCGCGCCACCTCGAGCAGCATGCCAGGCTGCGGCTTGCGGCACGCGCAGCCGGCGTCGGGCGCGTGCGGGCAGAAGAAAAAGGCGTCGATGCGGCCGCCGTGCTGGGCGAGCGCGCGCAGCAGCGTGTCGTGGATGGCGAACAGCGTGCGCGTGTCGAACAGCCCGCGCGCGATTCCCGACTGGTTGGTCGCGACGACGACCCGGTAGTCCGCCTGCGTGAGCCGTGCGATCGCCTCCAGGCTGCCTTTGAGGGGGCGCCATTCCCCGGGCGACTTGATGTAATCGTCGCTGTCCTCGTTGATCGTGCCGTCGCGGTCCAGGATGACGAGCTTCATTGCGCGAGCTTGGAGATGTCGGCGACGCGGTTCATCGCGTCGCGCAGCTCGTTGAGCAACGCGAGGCGGCTTTGGCGAAGCTTCGCGTCGTCGACCATCACCATGACGGAATCGAAGAAGGCGTCCACCGGCTTCTTCAGCACGGCGAAGCTCCTGAGGTAGCCGGTGTAGTCGCCGCGCTCGAACATGGGAAGCGCATTGCTTCGCGTTTTCTCCAGCGCGCTGAAGAGCGCGAGCTCGGCCGGCTCCTTGAGCGCTTTTCGCTCCGCGCGGTCGAACGATTCTCCCTTGGCTGCCGCCTGGCGCAGGATGTTGGCCACGCGCTTGTTCGCGGCGGCGAGGCTCTCGGCTTCAGGCAGAGCCTGGAACGCCCGGACTGCCTCCAGCTGCTGCGGCACCAGGTGCAGCCGTCCCGGATTCTGACTGAGCACCGATTCCACCTGGAGCGTCGAAAAGCCCTGATCCTTGAGATACCCCGCGAAGCGCTCGAGGATGAACGCCTGCAGGTCGCTGCGCGCGTCGCGTACCTTGCCCGCGTGGGTGCCGAACGCCGAGCTCAGCAAGTCGGGCAGCGGCAAGTCGAGCGCGCGCTCGACCAGGATTCGGACCACGCCCAGCGCGGCGCGGCGCAGGCCGAAGGGATCCTTCTCGCCGGTCGGCTGCTGGCCGATGCCGAACATTCCGGCAAGCGCGTCAAGCTTGTCAGCGAGCGCGAGCGCGCAGGCGATCTCGCCTTCAGGCAGCCGGTCGCCCGCGAAGCGCGGGCGGTAGTGCGCCTCGATCGCATCGGCGACTGCGCGCGGCTCGCCGTCGTTGAGCGCGTAATAGCGGCCCATCACGCCCTGCAGCTGGGGAAACTCGCCCACCATGCCGGTCAGCAGATCGGCTTTCGACAGCCACGCCGCGCGCTCGGCCTGGAGCGCATCGGCTTTCAGAGCGCGCGCAATGATGCCGGTGAGAAGCTGCATGCGCTCGACGCGCTCGAGCTGGCTGCCGAGCTTGTTGTGGTAGATGACCTTGCCGAGCTGCGGCACCCGGGTCTCGAGCCTGACTTTCCGGTCCTGGTCGTAGAAGAAGCGCGCGTCCTCCAGGCGCGGCCGCACCACGCGCTCGTTGCCGCCGATGATATGGCGCGGGTCGGCGACCTTCATGTTGGACACGATCAGGAACCTCGGCAGAAGCTTGCTGGCGCCGTCGAACAGGGGGAAGTACTTCTGGTTTTGCCGCATGGTGAGGATCAGGCATTCCTGCGGCACCTCCAGGTACGCGGCGTCGAAGCTGCCCGCATAGATGCTCGGATGCTCGACGAGCGCCGTCACTTCATCGAGCAGGTCTTCGTAGGCGCCAAGCGCGGCCTTTTCGCGTCCGGCCGCGGCCTTGAGCTGACGCTCGATCTCTTCCCGCCGATCGGCGAAATCCGGGATCACCATGCCATCCTCGCGCAGCCTCGCTTCGTACTCCGCGGCATCCGTCAGGGTGATCGTGCCTTTCCCCATGAAGCGGTGGCCCTCGGTGCGGTTCGTGGACTCCAGGCCGAGCACGCGCCCGGGCACCACCCGCCTGCCATGCATCATGACTAGGCCGTGCGCGGGCCGGACGAACTGCGCGTCGCCGCTCCCCCAGCGCATGAGCTTTGCGACCGGCAGCCGCTTCAGAGCCTCTTCAACTCGCAGCGCGAGATTCGTGGCGAGATGAGACCCTGCCGCAATCCTCCGGTACGCGAAAACTTCTCCCTTCGGCGTATCTATTCTCGTCAGATCGGCAACCGGCACCCCGTTCTTCCTCGCGAACCCGGCCACCGCTTGCGGCGGCGCCTTGACCGATGGGCCGATGAGCTCTAGCTGCCTGTCCGGAGATTTTTCGTGCACGTCGGTGATCGAGACCGCGAGTCGACGCGGGGTCGCGAAGCTCCCGGCAACGCTCTTCCCGCTGAGAAAGCCGTCCTCACGCAGCGCCGCGACCAGCGCGCTTGCGAACGCGTCCGCCAACGCGCGCAGCGACTTTGGCGGCAATTCCTCTGTGAGCAGCTCAACGAGCAGCGTGAGCGCCATCTAGGCCGCCTTCGGCAGCATCGGAAAGCCGAGGCGCTCGCGCGAGTCGTAGTACGCCTGGGCGACTTCCTTGGCGAGCGCGCGCACGCGCCCGATATAGGCCTGGCGTTCGGTGACCGAGATCGCACCGCGGGCGTCGAGCAGATTGAACGTATGCGAGGCTTTCATCACCATCTCATAGGCCGGCAGGACGCATTGCGCCGCGATCAGCCGCTTCGCCTCGGCCTCGAAGTCGCTGAAATGCCGGAACAACATGTCGGCATTGGAAAGCTCGAAGTTGTACTTCGACTGCTCGACCTCGTTCTGGTGATACACGTCTCGGTAAGTGACGCCCGGCGTCCAAACGAGGTCGAACACGCTGTCGCGGCCCTGCAGGTACATGGCGAGGCGCTCCAGGCCATACGTGATCTCTCCGAGCACCGGCTTGCATGCGAGCCCGCCCACTTCCTGGAAGTACGTGAACTGCGTGATTTCCATTCCATCGAGCCACACTTCCCATCCCAGCCCCCACGCGCCGAGCGTCGGCGATTCCCAGTCGTCCTCGACAAAGCGGATGTCGTGCTGCGCCGGGTTGATTCCGAGGTC
>DATADT010000211.1:0-6309 GCA_036258355.1 Burkholderiales bacterium | reverse complement strand
ACGCCAGATGGGCGAGGAGAGGCTGCTATGCCGGCATCCGCTCAACCCAAGGCTATTCTCGGCGGCGATGCTGGCAGCCATGCCTCATTTAACATAATACACATTGTGTTTGCCGTGCGTTTAGGTTTCGGTTCACATTTGGCTTCTAAGCCGTTGGGCCGTTGATACTTTCCAGAGACGATGTTCCTATCCGGGAATACTCATCGGCGACGGCGTGGCAGGCTATTACGGGAAGATGTAGACGCTGCGCCAGTTGCGGCTGCGCACGCGCGCTGGTGGTCGTAGTCGCGCGGCTGTTCCAACAACCGCGGAGATCTTCATAGAGAGCCTTCCTAGCTGCCCTGTTCGCGTTCGCGGCGCTCGCCGCCTGCGGCGGTGGCGACTACATCATCAGCACCAAGCGGTACGGCTTACTCGTCGCCTCGATCATCGTTCCCGTCTTGGACGAGGCGACCGGCATGTAACGTGTACCGCAACAGGGACGGCAAGGAGGTCTCGATCCGCAAAGAAGAGGTGGTGCAGATCCTTGAGCGCTGAGCCATCGCGCCGCGCGGGTCCGCGCCCTCCTGCAGGAAATGAAACGCGTCGCTTGGCTGCTTAGTTGAGCTTGCCGGTCGGCGGCAGCGGTAGCC
Source organism: Burkholderiales bacterium (assembly GCA_036258355.1). Classification (GTDB taxonomy): domain Bacteria; phylum Pseudomonadota; class Gammaproteobacteria; order Burkholderiales; family SG8-39; genus SCGC-AG-212-J23. The sequence goes on along the minus strand of DATADT010000211.1, from coordinate 5,677 downwards.
TTGCGACCGGGATGCCTTCGTCGACAAGCTCCTCGTGCTCCTGTTGGGTCGCCTGGCCGCGGATAGCGCGCCCCGGCGCTTCCTGGTAGTAGATGCGGCGTGCTTCGGAGGGAAATTCCCGGCCCACGTCTTCGCTCTTCGAAAGCAGCTCGTCCAGCATGCGCGAATAGAGCATCTGCGCGATCGCGAACGGGTCCTTGCCTTCCATCTCGGGGGTTTTCTCGGGGGCCTTGTCCGGCTTCGCAGCCGCCTTGGGCTCGGGGGCGCCGAGGTTTGCGCGGGTCGCCGAAGGCACCTTCGAGACTTGCGCCGAGCCACAGACCGGGCAGGAAAGCAGCTTTCGATCGCGCTGCGAGCTGAAGTCGCCGGCCGAGGCGAACCAGCCCTCGAACCGGTGCCCCGCCGCGCAGAGCAAATCGAACACGATCACTACATCAATTCTACTCTCTCATTGGGGCCATCGACCCCGCGTGTGGCGCGTGTGACCGACATGTGAAGCGAGATATGTAGTGGCCGGCCTTGTTTCTTAGGCGAAATTCCGGTCGGCCGGCACCGACACGAGGCTGCTCCTAGAATGCCGCCATGAGCCGTTATCGCGACGATGCGCGCGCACTGCAGGCGCTCATCGAAAACGACCGCGTGCACCGCGACGTCTACATCGATCCGGAGGTGTTCCAGCTCGAAATGGAACGGCTGTGGTCGCGCACTTGGATCCATGTCGGGCACACCAGCCAGGTGCCGCAGCCCGGCGATTTCATCACCGTTGATATCGCGGCCAAGCCGCTCATTCTTGTGCGCCATACCGACGGCAGCGTGCGCGTGTTGATGAACCGCTGCGCGCATAAGGGAACCAAGGTGGTCTACGACTTCGCTGGAAACGCCGGCAAGACGTTCCGCTGCCCTTACCACGCGTGGACTTACCGGACCGATGGCTCGCTGCTCCACATCCCTCTTAAAGAGGGCTACCAGGACACCCGGCTAGAAGAGACGCCGGCGGTGCGTGGCCTCGCGCCGGTGACGCACGAGGTCTACCGGGGCTTCGTGTTCGCGCGCCTCGCGGACGGCCCGGGGTTCCGCGAGTACTTCGGGGACTCGCTCTCCTCGATCGACAACCTCGCCGACCGCTCGCCCGAAGGCGAGCTCGAGATCACCGGCGGCTGCCTGCGTTTCCTCCACAACTGCAACTGGAAGATGTTCGTTGAGAACCTGAACGACACGATGCACCCGATGATCGCGCACGCCTCCTCCGCCGGCACGGCGAAACGCCTGTGGGAAGGCAAGCCCGCGGACCTGCCCAAGCCCATGGCGATCGAGCAGTACGCGCCGTTCGCGAATGACTACAAATTTTTCGACGACATGGGCGTGCGCGTGTACCCGCACGGGCATGGCTTTTCCGGGGTCAACTTCTCCATTCATTCCGCCTACTCGGCCATTCCCGAGTACGAGGAAGCGATGAAGCGCACGTACGGCGCCGAGCGCGCGCAAAAGATCCTCGGCACCGTGCGCCACAACACCGTCTACTACCCCAGCCTCACGATCAAGGGCGCAATCCAGTCGATCCGCGTGGCGCGGCCGCTCGCCGCCGACAAGACGGTGATCGAGTCCTGGACCTTTCGCCTCAAGGGCGCGCCGGCGAAGCTCCTCGAGCGCACGGTGATGTACAACCGGCTGATCAACTCGCCGATGTCGGTCGTGGGGCACGACGATCTGCACTGCTACCGCTCAGCGCAGGAAGGGCTCGCCGCGCAAGGCAACGAATGGGTGAGCCTGCATCGGAATTTCGACGAGAAAGAACTCGGCCAGAGCGAGCTCACCTGCAACGGCACAAGCGAGATTTCCATGCGCAACCAGTTCCGCGCATGGAAGGAGTTCATGGCCGCCTGATGCGGGAAGACGACCCGGTCCGCTTCGTGCTGAGGGAAGCGAGGCTCATCGACGAGAAGCGCTTCGACGAGTGGTACGAGCTCTTCACCGACGATGCCTTCTACTGGGTTCCGCTGGCGCCCGGGCAGACCGACCCGCTCGCGCACAACTCGCTCGCCTACGAAGACAAGCTGCTTCTTAAGCTGCGCATCGAGCGCCTCAAGCTGCCGACCGCGTACTCGCAGAAGCCCGCGAGCCGCTGCCTGCACGTCATGCAGGCCCCGGAAGTCGAGCGCTCGGACGATGTGCGCGGCGAGTATCTGACGCGCACCGCCTTCATCTACACCGAAACGCGCGGCGACGAGTCGCAGCGCTATGCCGCCGTCGCCTGGCACACGCTCGTGCGCTCGGACGCAGGCTTGCGCATCCGGCTGAAGCGCGTCGACATCCTTAACGCCGACGCCGCCCTGCCCGCGATCCAGCTGTTCCTGTGAGTACCGCGATCGTCACCGGCGGCAGCGCCGGCATCGGACGCGCGGTGGTGGAAGCGCTGCTCGAGGAAGGCTACCGCGTCATCTCGCTCGACCTGCAACCGCCCGCGCTCCTGCACGAGCGGCTCGAGCACCTGACGGTCGACCTGGCCGACACCGCGGCCACCCGCCGCGTTGCCGATGAGATCTCGCGCGCCCACCAGGTGACGACGCTCGTCCATAACGCCGGCGTGATCCGCCCTGCCCTGCTGCCCGACGTGAAGCTCGAAGATCTGGATGCGCTCGTCAACCTGCATCTCAAGACGGCGCTGATCCTGCTGCAGGCCTCGCTGCCCGCCATGAATGCGGCCGGATACGGGCGCGTGGTGCTCGTCTCCTCGCGCGCGGTGCTCGGCCTGCCGACCCGCACCTCATACGCCGCGACCAAAGCCGGAATGCTCGGCATGGCGCGGACGTGGGCGCTCGAGCTCGCGCCGCAGGGCATCACCGTCAACGTGGTGGCCCCCGGTCCAATCGAGACCGACAACTTCTACAGCGTGGTGCCCCGCGGACAGGGCGAGCGCGTCGCGCAGGCGATCCCGGTCAAGCGCCTGGGCCAGCCCGCCGACGTGGCCCGCGCGGTCATGTTTTTCGCCGACCGCGACGCGGGCTTCGTGACTGGCCAGGTTATGTACGTCTGCGGGGGCACGAGCGTCGGGAGCCTCACGTTGTAGCTATTGCACCCGGAGCTCGACCGGGCCGAGCTCGCTTACCTCGAAGCGCACCACGTCGCCCGGCCTGACGGCCTTGGTGGTGACGATGCTGCCGGTAATGACAAATTCGTCCCGCAGCAGGCCGCGGCCGTTGGCCGCGAGGTGGTCGGCGAGCCAAGCGACCGCGTCAAGGGGATGGCCCATCGCGTCCGCGCCCTTCCCTTCTCCCACGCTGCGGCCGTTGATGGAAGCCACGCCGCGCATGGCCGCGAGGTCGAGGTGGCGCCATTCGGCCACCGGGGCGCCGAGCACCGCACCTTCGTTCCAGCAGTTGTCGGCGATGAGCTCCAGCGGGTGGCGCGCAAGCTCCTTGTAGTCGGCGTCGCGGTCGTCCGCCAGCTCAAGCGCGGGCATGACCGCGCCGACCGCCTCGGCCACGCGCGCGCGAGAGAACGGCCGGTCGGCGGCGGGCAGGTCTTCGGCGATATGCACGGCGATCTCGAACTCCACGATGAGGCGCACGTAATCGGCGGCGCGCACTTGCGCGGGCGAGCGGTGCAGCGTCGACTCGAGCATCATTCCGGCCATCGGCATGTCAACGCCGACGAAGCGGCGCATCTCGGCCGAGGTCAGCGCGATCTTGTAGCCGGCGACGGGGCCGAGCTTGTCCGCCCGCAGCGCGACGAAAGCATCCTGGATGGCGTACGCGTCGTTCGCGGTGCGCGGCGCGAGCGCTTCGGGCAGGGGCGCGAAGCGCTCGCGCCGTTCGTGCGCCTCGACGAGCCGCCGGGCCGCGATCTCGGAGGGCGTCAGGCTTGTCCGGGATGGACCGCGCCGCATTGCGGGCATTTGCGGTCGCTCTGGTAGAACGCCTTGAAAAGCGGCGGCAGATCGGCGACGATGTTCTGCACGTTCACCTCGACCCGGTGCACCAGGCCCCGGCACTTCGGGCAGTACCACTCGAACCCGTCCTTCACGTCGCGCGGCCTGACTTTCTCCACGACCAGACCCACCGTGCCGGCGGGACGCTGCGGAGAGTGCCGGCAGTGTCCCGGCACGAGCAGGATCTCGCCCTCGCGGATCGGCACGTCGCGCGGCCGCCCGTTCTCGAGCGCCTTGAGCACCATGTCGCCGCGCAGCTGGTAGAAGAACTCCTCGTAGGGATCGTCGTGGTAGTCGGTGCGCGCGTTCGGCCCGCCGATCACCATCACGATGAGGTCCTCCGCCTCGCGGAACACCATCTGGTTGCCGACCGGCGGCTTGAGCAGGTGCGCGTGCTCGTCGATCCAGCGCTCGAAATTGAAGGCGGCGAGGGCCACGCCACATTCTAGAATACGCCCGATGAAGTTGATCCAGCGCCGCTACGCGGACACTCTTGTCCTCTCCCCGACCGGGCGTCTCGACCACGACAGCTGCGACGAGTTCGGCGCCGAGCTGCCGCCGCTCGTCGAGGAGGCGCGCGACGGCCGCGCGCTCGTGCTCGACCTCGGCGCGTTGGAGTATGTGTCCTCGGCGGGGCTGCGCCTTCTCATGCTCGCCGGCAAGCAGGCGCGCACCCAGGGCGGCCGGATCATGATCGCGGCGATGCGCCCGCTGGTCGCCGAGATCTTCCAGATCAGCCGCTTCACGATGCTGTTCGAGATCTATCCCGGCGTGCGCGAAGCGCTCACCGCGGCTTCGCCCCAGGCGGTGGCCGCTTTCGACGGCGGGTAGCGCGCCCATGCGGGTGCGCTTCTGGGGAACGCGCGGCTCGCTTCCGGTCGCGCTGACCTGGCGCGACGTGCGCGACCGCCTGGCGCGCGCCCTGGTCGCGGCCAACGGCCAGGGCCTCGACACCCTGGAGAAGGCGCACGCGTTCGCCGAGCAGCACCTTGGCTTTTCGCTTACCCACACGTTCGGCGGGCATTCGTCGTGCGTCGAGCTGCTGCCGCCCGACGCGGGTCCCGACGAGTACTTCGTCTGCGACATGGGAAGCGGCGCACGGCCATTCGGCGAGCACATCGCCGCGCGCCAGGGCGGCCGCCCGGCCACCATCTACGTCTTCATGTCCCACATGCACTGGGACCACCTCATGGGCTTCCCCTTCTTCGGCCCGGCGTACGTGCGCGGCAACAACATCCGGATCCACGGCTGTCACGAGGCGCTCGAGCATGCCTTCCGCCGCCAGCAGGACCCGCCGTCCTTCCCGGTGCCTTTTTCGCAGCTCGCGGCGGACATCGAGTTCATCCACCTCGCTCCCGGACAGCCGCACGAGCTACCCGCCGTCGCGGTGACGCCGCAGCTGCAGCACCACTCCGGGGATTCGTACGGCTTCCGCTTCCGGAGCCGCGGCAAGTCGGTGGTCTACACCACCGACTCGGAGCACAAGCTTGACGACCACGCCGCCCGGCTGCGCATCGTGGAGTTCTTCCGAGACGCGGACCTCGTGATCTTCGACGCCATGTACTCGCTTGCCGAGGCGGTGTCGGTAAAGGCCGACTGGGGCCACTCGAGCAACGTGGTCGGCGTGGAGCTCTGCCAGATGGCTAACGCACGCAGGCTCGCGCTCTTCCACCACGAGCCGGCCAACGGCGACGACGCCATCGAGCGCATCCTGCGCGAGACGCGCCGCCTGGAGGAGCTCACGCGCGG